>JBBQXW010000096.1:0-21796 GCA_038209275.1 Chloroflexia bacterium
GCCAAGCCAGCCAGCCTCCAGGTCATCGGGCAACGGTTTGCTGATCGGTTCGCCGGTTTTGGAAACGGGCAACATCTGGTGCAAACAGCAACCAACTGCCGGGTTGCTTTTATAGGCATTGACCACTTTTTCCAATTTGTCGAGATACATAGCATCGTCGGCATCGAGCAAGCACAAAATTTCGCCTTTGGAGGCTTCGTAAGCGGCAACGGTGGCAGAAGTTTGACCACCATTTTCTTTACGAACCAATCGAATACGGTCATCGCGCTTGATATAGCGTTCGATGACTTCGACTGAATTGTCAGTTGAGCCATCATCACAAATAACCAGCTCAAAATAAGGATAAGTCTGGTTCAACACGCTTTCGATAGACTCGCCGATATAGGGCGCATAGTTATAATTTGTCACCAGCACCGAAACTAACGGGTTTTCGGGCAACCGGGTTAATTCGATTGGCTTCAGTGATTTAGTAACGGATTCAAGATTATTTTCTGTCATACTCAAAGCAAGGTCTCCTTTTTGCTTTAACCTGGCAAGTTGGTGTTTTTATTCGACGACGTGAACTGGTTAACTTAGCCCCTTTTAGTAATTAACGCTGAACTTAATAAATCTTTAACCGCAGGTGAAGCGTAGAGCAGATTGCGAACGCGAGAGCGCAGCATCTGATTGCTGGAAGCGTAACCAGTTTCTACCTTGCGGATGAATGACGGTAAAGTATCCTCTATATTAACCTCTATTCGCGGCAAACGCAACAGGTCGCCCCTTGAAGGGGCTTTGCCCACATGAACGGTACAAGCGGCTTTATAGCCCGCCGCTTGAATTTCGGCCAAAGTTGGGCGATTGTAATCGCCGTAAGGATAAGCATAGTAGCGAACCGGGCGATTGAGATGCTCCTCGATAACCTTTTTGCAATCAGCGATTTCGTGATGCAATTTCTGGGGAGTCAGTTCAGATAGATGGGGATGGCTGCAACTATGCGAATCAATCGTCCAGCCATCTTCAATCATCTGAGCCAGTTCTTCCCAGGTCAGAGGACGGTCTCCTGAAGGCTGTCCTTCATAAGTAAAATTAGGCAAATCGCCATAAGCTGAAAGGCCCACCGAGTCGGTAGTCAGGAAAAGGGTAGCCTCAAACCCCAATCGCTTGAGAATAGGCCGGGCGTATTGATACAACGACAGATAGCCATCGTCAAAGGTCAACACCACGCTACGGGTCGGAAGTGCCTTCCCATTTTCCAGCGCTTCGACTGCTTCGGACAAAGGCAGTACAGTATAACCCTCTTTATAGAGCCACTGCATCTGCTCTTCAAAAGCCGCAACCGTAATATGAACGGCATGTAGATTGCTTTCCGCCGTAACGGTCAGCGCGTGATACATCAGAATTGGTACGTTAGTTTTTGTCATATTCACCGATATTAGTTCAAAGTTCAAAGTTCAAAGTTAATAAGAGTTAAGAGTTAATTTTTGTAAATACTCAGCCCATTGCGACTGTCACCCTGACGAAGGAAGGGTCTCGGCTCTACCCAAAGCAACTAACTTCGGCAACTAGCGATGCTTCGTACCTCACCTCCGTAAAGGGGCGTGACGGGCTGAGTAGTTACTACTTTTTAGTAATAGTTTCCAGATTTTCGCTGGGTTGGGCGGCTTGTGTGTCAGGCGGCGGAGTGCCGCGAGTGGCATCCCAGCGTCGAACACCCCGCCCCAGCAAGCTGGAGAGAGTGGTGAAGGCCACGCCAAAGACCAGCATAGGCGCAAGAAAAAGCCGGACGTAATGCTTGCCTTCGGCCCGAATCAGGAGGAAGCCGTAGGCGGCATAGACCAGGAAAAGCGCGCCCAGCCCCCACCAGGCCCACCAGGGTAAAAACGAGGCGGCGGGTATAACAAAGGCAATCAGGCCGAACAGTCCCGCCAGCATCAGCATAAACGAACGCGGCAGCTGAATCACCGACAGCGCAAAATCGAGTTGCGATAAATCAAGGCGAGTAATTCCCTGCCAGGTCATTTTAGGAGCAAACGCTTTAATCAGGGCGATTTGCCCGCCGACCCAGCGCTTGCGTTGCTTTTGGAAATCGGCGTTGTTTTCAACTGCTTCGTAGCCAAGCCGGGCGGAAGGACACCAATCAATATGTATTCCTTCGTCCAGCAATTGAGCTTCCCAGGCTTTATCCTCGACCAGCGTATGCTGCTGACCTTCCATCAGATGCGCGAAAACCGGGCGGCGGAAACTGACACCCGAACCGCAAATCTGGCTGCCCAAACCCAATATTTTGCGGCTGCCAAGTTGCACCCACTGGCGTAGCGCTTCGGCGGCGGCATCCAGGGTTGAGGTACTGGAACTGCGGCTGTTACTGACGTAACGAAAAGATTGAACCACCTGGGCGCTGCCCGGTTGCGAAACCATGCGGTTCATTTCTGCCAGGAAATCCGGCTCTAGCTGGCAATCGGCATCCACCAGCAAAATCACCGCGTCCTGCGGCACTTCGCGACGGGTTTTCAGTTGCTCCCAGGCATAGGCCAACGCCTGACCTTTGTTAGAGGGTCGGTCAGTGTGGCGTTCCAGGCAGGTTGCGCCGCCCTGCCGGGCCAGTTCCGCCGTGTTGTCGCTACAATTATCAGCGACCACAAAAGCCTGGAACATTCCCTGCGGATAATTTTGAGCCTGAACGCTTTTCACCAGTGCCGGAATCAGCCGAGCTTCGTTGTGCGCCGGGATTAGCAAGGCAAAATAAGTCGAAGGCTGGTTACGCGAAGGGTCGGATTGAGCCATGCGCTTGAGCCAGGGGAAAGAGAGCAACGTTATCAAAACCGGCAGGTAGACATAGATAAACATGACTAACAAGCCCGCTTCGATTATGTAAAGTAGCGTCCAGAGGCCATTATTGCTGATACTCAGCACCAGCAGCCACAGCGCCAGTGCCACGACACCCGCTATCAGCAGCGCCGTCCCAATCTTCTTTATTATTCGCATTACCTAAAACCTGAAATAATTTTGAATTTTGAATTTTGAATTTTGAGTTAAGAAGGAACACAGATGAACACAGATTAGCACAGATGGACACCGATATTTTAGATTTTTAGATTTTCTGTAGCTAAATCTTGTGCCACTGCGTCAGGCTCAGTAATTACCCTGGTTTTATAATTCAAAACTCAAAATTCAAAATTGTTGTTAGTCGAGCCAGCCGCGCGGTTTGATAGTCTGGTTGCCCAGCAGACCTAGCAGCACTTCGTATTTTGTTCCGGCATTTTCGGGATGGTATTCCAGTCGGTTGCGCTCGAAATATTGCACCAGATAAGTCTTGCCGTCTGCCGAATTGACCTCGTTGAATGGCTCGGTTATCGGGAAGCCGTAAACGGGCAAGCCGCCAGTTTTTTCCCAATAGGTACGGATTGGGCCACTAATGGCGTGTCCGGTCTCCTGGAAAAAGTAATTGTCGCCCGCCTGTTCGCGGCTGATACCCAAAAACGGCTCTTCGTACTCGCGCCCGATAGTTAATTGCTTGCCCAGCAAACCCAGCAGCACATTATAAGGCGGTTTGTTTTCAGGATGGAACTCGAAACGAGCGCGCTCGAAATATTGCACCTTGTAAGTTTTGCCATCCGCCGGGTTTAGCTCGTTAAATTCCTCGGTCAGGGGGAAGCCGAACTGGGCCAACCCGCCATTTTTCTCCCAATAGTTTTTGAAAATGCCTTGCAGAGTGTGGGCGGTTTGCTCAAAGTAGATAACGCCTTCGGACGGTTCTATCCCGACTGGTTGAGAAGGGCGTTGCGCCGGAGGCGGATTAGTGACAAGCAGAGCTTCGTAGTAGGTGCGACCTTTACCCTGTTTATTGGAAAAATCTTTGCGCCAGATAACCCGATTGCCAAAAATATAGGTTTCGTTGGCAGAACTGGTGACAGCAAAATATTTTTTACTGTTCAAGTCGTAGCCAGCGACGCGCCCATTCGTTACGCCTGTCAGATAGACGACCAGATTGCTGCTAATCGAAGCCCCGCCGCCATTGCCGACACCTTCAAATTTTTTGGTCTCAATGTTGTAAAAGAGTACCTCGATAGCATTGTTTTCGTCTTTGTTTTTAAAGCTGTAGACCAGGTTAGTGTTGCCGGATGAGACCATTTCCAAAAATGGTTCTTGAGTACGCAGGGCTTCAGCAGTGGCCTTTTTGTCCAGGTTGTAGTAGTAAATAGCGTATTCAATATTAGTCGGGTCATCGGGAATAATCGGGGTCTGGCCCGTCCAGAAGACGTTTTTGCCTGAAACCGAAAGATTAGCGGCGGCGCTGGTGACAAGGTCAATCGCTAGTTCTGCGCCGCCGGAAACAGCGAAACCTTTGCCACCCGCAATATAAGCGACCAGTCCGCCATCGGCGGCGGCGATTTGACTGACACCGCTTTTAGTCGCAATCGGGTTTTGCTTCTCGGTGGCAATATCGAAGGCATTGATAGTATTGCCAGTAAAATAATAAATGGTGTTGCCACTGAAAGCTGGTTTAGTGGTGTTCGGGCCGCTCCCGGCGGTGACCATTTTGTTACGAGGTCGGTCAAAGCCAAAAACACTGCGGGTAGTCCCGTTATCTACATACCAGGCCAAATAATTTTCGGAAGCGCCAATTAGAAAAGACTGCGTCCCCATCATCAAAAGGGGCGTATTCTGGGCGTTGAAAAAAGGCGCTTCGTAAAGGTTCTCATCTTCTTCGGCGCGGGCAGGCAACGCCAGTAGCAATAGTTGTAATACCAATAAAAGCAACAGGCCCAGGCTCAGGCCGGTTTTCTTTGCCGATAAAGTTAACATTTTTCCTCCACACCCCGTGGGTTATGAAATAAGCCGTTTTTTGTCATCGCTCGGCCCTGGCGTTAAATACAACTCCGACGAAGGCGAAACCGGGCGGTTGGTGGCCGACTCCAGGGATTTGATAAATTCTTCCCAGAGTTGACTGAATTGCTGTTCGACGTAACTTTGCATCTGGTGGCCTACATCGTCCATCTGAGTGGTTAAATAAGCCATTTCGCGCTGAATACGGGCGCGGCCTTCTTCAGAAGCCCGCAACATATCCTGTACCTGATACTCGGCGGTTTGCTTCTGGTTCGCCACTTCTTCCAGATTGCGCTGCATTGTGCCAATCTCATTTTTAAGATGGGCCTGTTCGCGACGCAAATAAGCCACTTCGCGCTGCAAATTCTCGCGTTCGGTGTTCAGACTGAGAACGGCTTGTTGAGCTTCCGCCTCGACCTGCCGCTTTAAGTCGTCCAGCACATTATCTATTTCCACCACCTGACGCTTCATCGCGGCATCGAGTGAGGCAAAAATAGCGGTGCGGGCGTTATCCCAGGGATTTGGCTGGGAAGTGGTTGGTTCAAATAGGGTGGTCATTGCCGTCGCGGTTGGGGCAGAAGTAGGCACGACGGCGGTCTGTTGTCCTTCTAATCCGGCAACGGTGGGTATAGTGTTTGACTCAAAGGCTACTTCGGGCGCAGTCACCGATTTAGCCGAATTGCGGCGGAAACGTCCCAGGAGGCGGTCAAGGTTGACAATCCGATTGACCAGCCGCCAGTCGTCCGCTTCAAGTTCGCGCACCAGGAAAGCCAGCGAGAACAGATAAATCGGGCCACCTACAATACCGCCAACTATCAATACGACCAGTTTAAAGGAAAGGTCAGGCAGCACTGAATCGAAGAAGGGCTTGATACCTTGCAAGGCCAGCCAGCTTGCCCCAACTGCCAGCAAACTTGCGCCGATAGCGGTGAAAATGGTTTTGAGCGGAAAAACTTCCAGCATTCGGGTCGGGCGACCCCGTTTGGTGATAGTGCGCGAGACCTGCCAGAACAAAAACAGATGCGGTGGAATCATCACCAGATTAGCCGCGCCCGCTCCAATAATCCCAAAATTTGGCACCAATAGCAACAGAGCAGTCAAAATAGAGACGACCATCACTCCTGTATTGGCTGTAAGCTGGCGCGGGGCAGTAATGCCGATAAGCACGGCGGTACAGGGGGCAGTTACGCCAATGGGCCAATAGGCAATTGCCAGCAGTACCAGAACGGGAACGGCAGCCTCAAAATCTTTCGGGAAGAGCGTGGTCAGCAACGATTGCGAGAAACCACACAGCGCGATAGTAAGCGGCGTAACGATTAATATCAGGTAACGGGCTGCTTTGCGACAACCGCTCACGATGCGGTCATAGTCGCCCTGCGCGTGCAATTCCGACATCGAGACCAAAAGTGACCCCACGAAAAGACGTGGAATAATTACTGAATAGAGCGCCAGCGTTACGGCGGCGGTGTAGTAGCCGACGTACTGAATGCTCCAAAAGAAGCTGACAATAAAAACATCGCTACGGGTGAGCAAAACCGCCAGCGCATCATTGATAAAAAGCGGGAAGCCAATCCCAAACAGGCTTCGCATTACTGCGGTATCAAAGTAGCGGCGCGGCTCAAAGCGCAACTTGAGGCTGCGGAACGAGAAATAGCTAATAATCAAAATAACAAAAGGCTGTCCAAGCGTGGCAATCGCCACACCCTGCAAGCCAGTATCAAGCAGAACCGCCCCCAGCATCAAGATCCAACCGCAGCAGGTACTTATTACGGTGCGGATGGCAATTGTGCCGTAGCGCTGGTAGCCTTGCAAAGCCGAGTCAATTGGCACGTAGAGGGTATAAAGAAAGAGATTGGCGACGGTAACGTAGGCGATGAACTCAACTGCGCCACCGTTTGCTCCGGCCTGGCGACCACGTATAGCGGCACTCAGGATAAGCGGGGCAAGGCCGACGAGGGCGATACAAATAGTGAAGCCAGTAGCAAAAATCGCCAGCACACCATTATTAAAGGAGCGCTGCACCTGTTCATTATCGTCAATCGCCGCGTAATGGCTGATTTGCTTGATAAGGGTTTGAGGAACGCCCAGAAAAAAGAGCGAGTAAAATAACATTATGACGCTCATCAACGCAATTACGCCGAACTCGTCACTACCCAAATAATGGGAGTAAATCGAGAGTACCACCAGATTTCCCAGCAGAAGCGAAAATTTGGCGATAGCGTTGTAGAGCATGTTACGTCCGACTCTGACGGAAACGTTCATGAGAATTGATTACTCCGTGCTTTAACTATAATAAGTCAGAAAATAACCTGGTTCAAATTAAGAAGGTAGGGGCGCGATTCATTGCGCCCAAAGGATTTGATTCACCACTAGCAAATCAAATCCTTTTCAAAATTGCAACTGAAAATTACTGGTAAAAGCTCCTCGGCTTTTTCGCTGGTATTAAATCTTCTTCTTTAATATCGCGTAATGGCCCAAGCAACCCCAGACTTATAAAGAAGAATTGGGTTAAAGGCGGATATTGAAAATAATTGTTGGCCCAACTGCCCAGTAGCATCGCGGCTAAAACTGCCACAATTGACACTATCATATATTGAGCCGATCTACTACGGGCCTTGTAGTAACACATCAGACTTGAAACAACCGTACAGACTGCCAGAATAATAAAGAACAGCGTACCCAGCCAACCAGCTTCAAGTCCAATTCGCATATAGTAATTATCGGTGGCAGTACCGGCGAGTTCGGCATCGGCCTGGTCGCCGCCGGAAGCCGCCAGTGTTTTTGCACCGTCGTGGCCGGTGGTGGCCGGGCCATAGCCAATCGGACTATCGAAAACTTTACCGATTACCCGGTTTTGAATTTCCTGGCGCACTTGATACGACTCGTCATTGCTAGTTTCGGTGGTGGTAAAAAACCGGGCAATATAAACATTGCCTCGACCAGCCCCGGTAATGGATAAAATAATGTATACCACTGCCATAATACTGGTGAAAGTTACCAGCAACCGATTGCGAGTAACAAAGGTGATAATCAACAGGCCCAATGGAAGGGCAGCGTAGGCACTGCGCGTCATTGTCCAGAGCATTACAGTCATGAACAATGGAATAAGCGCAATCATGGATAACTTGGCCCACATGGGCAAGAAGCCACTGGTCAGCATTGCCAGCGCCACGATAAAGCCCGCCACCATATACATGCCCATCGCATCGGCACTACCCAGCGTACTGAAAATACGGATGGTCCCCCAAATATCGTGGGTTGGATTGTCGGCTAACCAGCCCAACTCGCCCTCGGTAAAGCGGTAGGAACTGCCAGGAATACCCTGCTGCCAGCAGGCATAAAGCGCTGAAATCGCAGTCATCAGCAGCCAGATGATAAAAAAGCGGCGCAAATCACGACCAGTATTAAGCCAGACCGAAGCCAGCCAGGGAACTAGCACTGGCAACAACCACCAGCGAAAGCCGTAGAACATGTTTAGCGGGCCGGGCGAATTTGGGTTGAAAATTTGGAAGGCATAGTAAATACTATAAAGTATTAATGCAAACACTATCAGCTTGGGAATATTGGCTTTGGGCCATTTTTTCTCAATGCTGGCTTTGATTATAGTTCCTAGCGCTGCCACTACGTACAGCGCTTCCAGCCCCATCCCCATCGGAAGGTTTGGCATAAAGCGGTTGATAAAGAACAGGAAGTTGCCAAAAATCAATAGCATCCACATGGCGAGGCGAGGTCGGAAAATAAAGAGTGGGGCAATCGGGGCGACCAGCACCATAATCGCAAATTGAAGGGCGCTGGGCAGGTAGTAACTGCCGCCAATATTGACGGCTATTACTACACCCACTATTGCTGCCACTCCAAATTGCAGCCCTTTGACAAGCTGCGAACGGTTGAGGCTCAAAATCGAAAATGGTTTCTTGCGGGCCGGAACCATGCGGCCATCGTAGTTAATCATTAACGCTTCTGCATCCAGTTGACTATAATACCTTCTAACGTTGCACTACCAACCGTAAGGGTTTGCAAGCGTTCCTGGTCTTGCACCTTCTTGGGCTGGCGACCATCCACCACAAAAATGATGTTGGGGAAATGTTGTACCAATCCCATTGCATCGGAAGCTTCACTGAGCGCGGGAGTATCGCAAACTACCACCTGATAATCACCGGCAACCCGATTGAGCATACCCGCCAAATCCATTGGTCGGATTACGCCACTGGCCTGAGCCGGTAGTGAAGAATAAGGTAGAATATCGAGTTCGGGGAACTCGGTATTATAGATACGGCCCGGTTCAGGAGCTTGCTCGACCTGTTCTTCTTTATCTTTATCTTTTTTCTTGCCCTTGCCTTTGACATCGTCCCCCAGGCCAAAACTGGTCAGCAAGGCTGGATTCTTGCGATTGCAATCTACCAGTAAGGTGCGATAGCCCGCCTCTGCCAGCACTGTACCCAAATTGGCAACAACGGTGGTTTTACCCGCCCCGGCAGCATTAGCCGCTACCATTACCGCAAGGGGATGCGCGGGTGATAGCGTACCACCGACATCATAGGTTACTCCCTGTATTTCGGCGAGTTGGGCCAGGGCTAAACCGGAACTCTGGTGTCCATTACCATTGCCATTAGTGTTACCGTTGCTATAAACCGCAGTTTCGGTTTTGCTATGGCCTTCACCCGATGCTAATTCAGTGCCAGTCGGCAGAGCAGCGCGCATCGGAGACATCATCAAGGCCGGAATTTCCTGGCGGTGGCGCTCGACGATGCTGTTACCCAACATTCGGAAGCTTTCCATTACAGGTTCGGGCAGCCCAGCCACCTCTTCGGCACTTGGCGCAGCGAGAGCGGTTTCTGGCTGGCCTTTTTTAGCTTTTTTACCCTTGCCTTTTTTCACCCCCCGGAAAGCCGGAATACCAGCAATAACGGGTTGTTTGTAAAGTTCACGCGCCGCCCCGACGCTATAAATACCCCGGTCAAGGTAATTAATTATAAGAGCCAGAACAACACCCAGGCCCAGGCCAACTACAACCGCCATTCCAACATAAAGAGTCAGCCCATTGCTTTGCTGCTCGGCAGTTTGCGCCTCATCTACAATCGAGACCGATGCCGCGTGCAGGTCGGGGAAAGCTTCGAGTGACTTAGCCAGGTCAATCTGACCTTGCAACTCATCAACTTTAGCTTTGGCAAACTTCTGGCGGTTCAGAGCATCATCCACCCCGGAAGATTGGTTCAATTCAGCGCTGCGTTGCGCTTGCTTCACCGGGTCGGTAGGCTGAAGAGCAGCCTGTTGCAAACTTTCCAGTTGACGCTGGGCGGAGTCCAATTGACTTTTCGCCAGGTCAACCGCCGCCGCATCTTTGGGAATAGCTGAATTGGCCTTGGTGTAATTCTCCTGCGCGTCAATTACCTTCTTGTTGGCATCGTTAATTTGGGCAGTGCGCTGGGCCGCTTCATCCTGGCTGGCCTGAGTATCCAGTTCGGTATAGCGCTTCTTGGCATCCTCGTAAGCTTGATTAGCCGAATCGAAGTTGTCCTGAGCAATTTTAAGCTGACCCTCGTTATAGCTCAGGTAGCCCATAAGTTGTTTCAACCAGCGGTCGTTGGCGGCTTGCTTGACGTATTTAGCCAAATCGTTGGCAATGTTAATCGCTTGTTTTTCGGTGGGAGCAACCACGTTAATCTTGAGAAATTCGGATTTCTCAACCGGGTTGACTTTAATCTGGGTACGGAGGCTTTTTATATTGTCGGCGCTAATGCCATTTTTTTCAGCTACCGAACGAAGCGATTGGTCGGAAATAGCGGCTTCCTGAACTGTGCCAAAAAGAGTGGCCTTAGTCTCATAATCGGGTACACCTTCGATAGGGTTGGTGGTACTGAAAGAAACTCTAAGTAAAGCCGAGGACTCGAATATTTTTACCTTTGTCAAATTAAGAAAAAGGCTTAAAGCCAAACAGACCACAGTAAGAACTACAATCAATTTCCACTGGTGTCTGATTATGCGTACTATTTGCCAAAATTCCATGAATAGTTCCCCTACTGTTGCTGTCAAAAAGTGCTACTACTGGGTCTGCTCCAGATTTCGAGCCGACCATTAGGGCAACGTTACAGCCTTTTAACAGCCTGTCCCACTGTTTGACCGATAATTTCCGTAATGCCCAACTTGCATTATAGCGTAACTTACGCTACCTGCCTAGTCCCAATTGCACCACAGATTGCTAATAACTAGACTACATTTGCCACAGGCAAATACAGCCTTCGCAACTCTAAGCTAAATTACGAAGGCTGTATACTGATTTTACATTCTATCGTTCTATCATTCTATCTTTGAATCGTTTGATAATGCGAATTACTTAGCTAACTGCCAGCTCATAACTGGATATTTCCAGCATAAAATGAGCCTGGACTGCCAGCATTAGACGACGAACCGATTGGCGAGGGTTACAGATAAGTACCTGACCGGCGTGTTCTTTAGCTTGAACGGTCATCCAGGTAAGAGCGGCTACTCCATTGCCATCTACCTGCTTTACCCCATTCAAATCTACTTTGATTTGATAATACCCGTTTGCGAAAAGCTGGCCCACAAATTCTTTTAAGTGGCTGGCCGCTCCTCGACTTAAATTGCCAACTAAATACAGACATAAACGTTCGCTATCAAAGCTAATCGCCAGCATCAAGCCGTTTCGTTCCATTTTTGCTAATAGCCGTTGCTCTAAATTTATAACCGGCTTCGTCGGTACTATTGCAACTGGTTGTAATAGAGCGCCCCGTCTCAAATCGTACTGCGTGGTTGACATCGAATGGTATCTCCTTATCGCACACTTCACAACATTTCATTCATTAAGAGAAGAGTATGACGCTGCTCATTCTCAAGTTACCCCAGCACCTTTACTTAAGAACATTTTAATCTATTAATGATTTGCTACTGTTACGAAGAGGTTACAATAAGGTTACAGTTTTATCTATCAGGTTACAATTTAGTAACCTTGATTAAAAAAGCTTAATTTAAACTGCCTTCTTCACCACACTATAAAAGTTTGTTAAGGTGCTATACCTACTTTTCAGGTATCTTAAGCTTATATTTTCGGTTAGAATTAGCTTAAGATATTAAGAAAGAGCTTGTTAATCTTTCTTTACTTATGCTATACTCAAAACCGATATTAATAAAGCTTTATATGTGCAAGGATACCATAAAATTAAGCGCATGAACCTTAGTTTAGGATTAGAGGAATAAAAATTACAATATTTTTGTTGTATGCACGCCAGTTTGTTGCTATTATAGAAGCGGTTAAGAACAGGTAACTTAGCTTCCTTTTAATTTTTTTAGGTTTTTCCAAATCAGCTTCCAGGAAGGAATAATAAACAGTATGATAGCCACTATCCGTTCCACTCTAGGCCAAAAGAACGCTGTCTTAGCCTGGGTTGGGTTGCTACTTTTGCCGTTAGTGCTGATGGCCTGCGGTGGAGAGCCAACCGCTACACCCAATCCAACTACCGTTGCACCAACCACTATTCCAACGACGCGCCCTGCCACCACTGCGGCGGCAACTACTATCGTTGCAACCACTCCTGCCACTACCGCTGCTCCTACTGCGACCCCTATTCCGATAGCTACTACTGCTGTGCCAACTACCGCTCCGGCAACGCCCGCGATTGCGGCAAAGCCCAGTCCGAATATTTTAATGAAGGACTTTATCGGGGTAAATCAGGATTACAAACTTTACGAGGACTCGACTGAGAAAGATTTTGCAAAGGTCAGCAAATGGCTGCGCGATTACGCTAAATGGAACTGTTTGCAGCCTGGCGAGAAAGATTACGGCGGACTGGATGGTAAATCCGGCTGCGGCACTGCGCCCGATTTCTTTAATTATAACGCTTTTTACAAGAATATGCAGGCTGCCGGGATAAACGTGCTGCACGTCACCGAGCTTTCGCCGGGCTATGCCAACTGGTCGGGCGAGAATGACGATTTGCCGCCAGTACAAAAGCAGGGCCAGGGCCAGAAGCCGGACGATTTTCTAAAGCACGCCCAGTATATCTATCAATTGGCAGCGATGTACGGCAACAATAAGAATGTACCCACCGCTAATATTGCCGCGCCGGGCCAAAAAATCGGCCAGAATTTCATTCAGGCGATTGAGAACTGGAACGAGCCAGACGGCTGGTGGAAAGGCGACGGCGAGTTTAGCAAAGAGCAGTTTTATAATATGCTCGTCGCCGATTACGACGGTGACGGCGGGCGCTTGCCCAAAGCAGGCGCAAAACAGGCCGACCCCAATATGAAGGTAGTAATGGGCGGGCTGGCGACCACCGACATGAGCTATTTGTACGGACTACTGGAATTTGCCAACAAAAACGGCAAGAAAATTCCGATGGACGCACTGAATTTCCACGAATATGCCAGCGATGGCAAAACGGGCGTAACCCCAGAACAGGCCAAGTTTGGCGATAATATGTTAAGGGCGGCGCGCTGGCGCGATAATAACGCGCCTGGGGCAGAACTATGGGTAACAGAGTTCGGATGGGATACGGTCAAGCGCGGCAACGAACATTCCAAAGTGTATGCCGGGGAGCAGAACCAGGCCAACTGGATTTTGCGCGGGCTGGTAATGTACCGGGCTGCCGGAGTAGATAAGGCGTTTGTCTTTCTCTACAACGACGATGAGGAGAACAGCCCGGATTTATATGAAAGCTCTGGCATGGTTTCGTTGCGCGATAACAAGAAGAAACCAGCTTATTATTATCTGGCGACCATGCAGGAAATGGTTGGGGATATGTACCTGGAACGCCAGATTAGTACGGGCAAAGACGATGTGCGGGCGTATCTTTTCCGTAACCCGAACGGCACAAACGGCACTTTTGCGGTCTGGAAAACCAGTGGCGACGGCAGCAAGATAGATGATTTTACCCTGGCACTGCCCGCCGGAGTAAGCAAAAGCTGTACCGCCGTCGTGCCGAGCAAGGTTAGTCTGAATGCCGCCCGTACCACCCTTACGGTAACAGATGGAAAAATTAAGTTGCCCGTCAGTGAAACCATGACTTTTGTAACTTGCGATAGCGTAGGCAACGCGCCAGGAGCGGCTTACCTGCCATTCGCCCAGGCTGAACCCGCCCTGGGCCAGAACAGTAGAATTTCGCTTTCTACGGCGAACGTGTTTGAAACGACGGCGGCAGCTACCGACCCGGATAACGGCATTACTGTAGCGGCGCTGACCGACGAGCAGCAGCTTATGCCGGACGACCCCCAAGCCACCGCCCCGAAAACTAGCTGGTATGCCTTAACACCTAAAGATAGTTTCGGGTTGGATTTGCTGAAAGGCTTTAACCTGGGACGGTTGGATTGGTTTAATAGCGGCGGCACAGGCACTTTCGAGGTATTCTCCGCGCCACCCGGCGGTTACGGGAAATGGCAACCCCTTACCACCATTACAAACGATGGCGCTAACTATGGAAAATGGGCCAGTGTGCAACTTAGTGCCAATAACGTGCAATATTTGCGCTTTGTACCCAAAGGCGAAGCCCAATTAGGCGAAATTGCCCTTTATAGCCAGGGAGCAACGCCCCTGGTACAGGGCAATGCCCCGGCAAAATCTTCCGCCAAAGCTACCACTACGGCGGCTGGCTCAAATACTTCTGCCCCATCTACCCCGGCTGGCTCAAATACTTCTGCTCCGACCACGCCGGGGGCAGGGTCGGGAACCGGGTCGGCGGCAAGTTTCACTGCCATCGGCACGCCCCCTCCGGCCAACGGTGCGGTTTTGCAAGAGGCATCTGCTAAGGAAAAACGGCTGGCTATCACCAGTGCTACCGCCAGTAAAGGTGATATAAGGTCGGCCTTCGACGGTGATACTAAGACGGCCTGGCAAGTCGAGGGCAAGGTAGATTATGCCCAGTTTTCGCTGGCGCTGGATGGCGTGCATACCGTCGAGAAACTCCGCTACTTTATCACTGAAACCGATAAAGCGCCCAACACTACAGTAGAATATTCCGAGGACGGTCAAAAATGGACTCCCCTAAATACCGCTAAAGGAATTAACACTGGCAAGGATTACGGTTGGAACGAACTGGAAGCCAACGTAAAAGCCCGTTACTTCCGCTTCATCATCAAAAATATGCCCGATTCCACTGGCGACCCTCTGTACGAGTTGGGTTTTTACGGCGAAGTGCAGGTCATTGGCAGCTAACGTTTAGCTTTTGAAAATTTCTCGCGAAAATTTTTTCAAAAGCTAAATATAAAATATAAAGGGCCAACCAAGATGGTTGGCCCTGAGCTGTTGCAGATGGTATGTTATGTTCAAAAAGTTGTGAAATGTTTTCTACTCTATCCGGCGAACGGGTCGGGATAAACTTCCCAGACGTTCGTGCGGTTGTAGTAACGGTACATTACGTAAATCTGCTTGGTCTGTTCGCTCCAGAACATCGAGCCGCCGCCGAAAGCTTGTGCCGCGCCTTTAGCCCCGATTTCTTTCTCGATAGCCCAGCCCAACCGTTCGCGTACTTTCAGCCCGGTGGCATCGCGCCAGACCCGACCAAAACCACGCTGCGGTTCGTACTTGCCTTCCGGCGGCGTTAATCCACCGTTGGCAGGCTGCGCTTCGTCCCAGGTATCCTGCACAAAGGCAAAGCTGCCGTCATCGAACATCACATAAATGGTCTTCTTCCACGGGCCGTAATACTCGGAGGTTTTGGTGTTATCCACCCACAGCATCATGCCGTGTTCAAAACGCTGGGTCACTACCTGAACGACTTGCTCCTGGCTGTAGGTATAGGGGCAACCGATGCGCGTCCGCACCGAATAGTTATCCGCCCAGACCTTGCCAAAACCGCGAATTGGACTGTTGGTGCAATTGACAGGTTGCGCGGTTTGTTCCCGCCACTGGTAATAGTGGAGGCCAACGTTGCCCTGCTCGACCCGCCATTCGGGGGCGTTGTCGGGCGTGTAGGTCAGTACCCGCCGCTCGAACGGCTGAATTAGCACGTCTTTGTCCTGACCGCCTACTCGCACTCGCGCCCAGTAAGCCTCGGCAATCGGTAGACCAACCGCCACTGTCCAGTCCATTATCCGACCATTCCGCACTACACCGTCATTATCGAGTACCGGGCCGTTCTGGAAAAAGTAGTTCCAGAAGACGTTAGGAATATTGTGGCCGAGTTCCTGGCTGTAAGCTGCGATAGTCGCTTTGCCAGCGAAGCGCAAATCTTCGCCAACCTTGCCGTCACGGTCAATCGTGGCTGTTACCGACTGATTGAGCCGAGGAGCGGCAACGTTCTGGCCGGGCGCAAGCGAGGTTACGCCCAGGAACGAAGCGTAAGTTGGCGCTTCCGGGTTGCCGGTCAGGTCGCCCGCCGCCGGAACTTCCGCCGGTAAGAACTTAACTTCCTTGCTATCGCCAAGCTGTTGCCGTCCGCTAATCAGTTCCTTGACCAGCAAGCCGTTGGTCACAAACCACTGGCTAGTGCGGTCTCCGTTGGGATTGTTAATCTCCATGCGGGCCTTGTCGAAGTAGGCCACCAACCGCTTGCCGCCCGGCGACTCGGCGTATTCCTCTTGCCGAATGTCGAACGCTTTTGGCCCCCAGAGCCATGTTCGCGAGACCGAACCGTTCGCGACCACCTGGTCGGTGCGCTTCCACACCTTGTCCATATTGGGGTCGAGTGAAAGTGCCTGCGCTCCGGCAGACGATACGCTGGAAAAGAGGGCCAACAGTGGAGCCAGGGCTACTAAAGCCACCAGCACCAACCGGGCCGCGCTACTGCCTCTGAAACTAAATCTCTTCGTTTCCATTGAAATGAGACTCCTTATCTTTTCGATTGTTAAAGTAACGTAATAACCAATCTCTTCTACCATCCGTTTTAGAGAGAGCCTCCGGGCCGTGCGCGCTCCGTCCCGGCGCTCTCAAATGTTCTTATGCTATACTAACGAACGATTCTCGAATCGGTTTCACGCCCCCTAATGCCCAAACATTAGTTCAAAGTTCAAAGTTCAAAGTTCAAAGTTCAAAGTTCAAAGTTCAAAGTTCAAAGTTCAAAGTTCAAAGTTCAAAGTTCGCAAGGAGTAGTTTCTGGTTTCTGGTTTCTGGTTTCTGGTTATAGAAAATCTGCGTTCATCTGTGGCTATCTGTGTTCATCTGTGTTACTTAACTCATAACTCAAAACTCAAAACTACCCAAAACGTGACAACGAGTTTGCCGATTTTCGGCCTAAACCCTTTGCCTTTTGGTAGCACATTATGCTATAATCAAAAAGAAGACTTCAATTATTGAGGAGTAGCAAGGATGGCATTAGAACGACCTGAAGAGATGGACGCGCCGGAAGAAAATAACGAGTTCAGGCCAGAAAAAGACCGGCAGGGTGGACGCACTTTTAACGAGGCACAACGATTGGATAAGCTTGCTCCGACACAAAGCACATTACGCCCCGAACAGGCCGAAGCTTTGCTTTCTATTTCGGCTTTGCTTAATCGCGACCTTAATCCCGGACGAGTCATTTATGGCCTTATCAGCCAGATAAAAGCGCTTTTCCACGCCGATAGAGTTGGCGTATTTTTGCGGGAAAATTTGCTGGGCGAGGACGAGAGCGAAGCCAGCGCTGATATTGGCCCGGTGGTTTGTGCCGGTTCGATTGGTCTCAGCGAGGACTATGTTAGTGCCATCATCGCCTTCTATGAAGATAAAGAGTTTCGCCATCTCCAGAATTTGCGCCGCCCAGTTTATATTGCCAACGCTCAAACCGATGTGCGGCTAAATGGTTTGCGCGCCCTCAACCGTCAGGAAGGTTTTCATAGCGTTTTAACGCTGCCTTTGCTCAATCACGAAAATTTGATTGGCGTACTGGAACTTTATCACGACCAGCCCCGCATTTATAGCAACGACGAAATCCGCATCCTGACGATTTTTGCTAATCAAGCCGCCCTGTCTATCACCAACTCCCGCCTCTACGAAGAAGCCCGCCGTCGCGAAATCGAGTCGGCCCGTCTTTCCGAAGCAGGCCGCATTTTCAATTCGTCGCTTATTTTGCGCGACGTGCTGGGTCACATCGGGCTGGCTTGCCTTAAATTGCTGGGCAACTCCATTCTTATTTTCATTGTTTCGGAAGGCACGGTTTCCGCCACACCGATTTTGTGGCAGAGCGACCTTGAGCCACCCGGCAATATCAAACGGCCCAAAGATTCGCCACTGCGCTCTCGAATGATTCAGCCGGGCGAAGGTGCCGTCGGCAAAACCTTGCAAAGCGGTGTCCCGTTCTTCCTGACAGGCTGGCGCGACGTTCTTAAGAGTGCCTCAACCTTTATTATTCCCGAAGAAAGAACCAATAGCTTGCTCTGCGTGCCGCTCAAGGCTTACGGCAAGACTATCGGCGTGCTGGCTTCCTATCAAATAACATACGGCGACGATGCTATCGAGCCACTCACCAGTCGCCACATTAATCTGGCAACCCAACTGGCTGACCGCGCCGCTATCGCTATCCAGAACGCCCGATTGTATCAGGCCGAAAAGCGCGAACAGCAGGTTAAAGCCGAATTTCTCTCGCAGGTTTCGCACGAACTTCGTACCCCGCTCACCTCAATCAAGGGCTACAACCATCTATTGAGCAAAAAACTCGACCTGCCGATGCCGCTCGATGCCAATGAGCAAATACACGTCGCCGACGGTCTGCGCCACTACACTCAGGTGATGGACGGACAGATTGACCGCCTTCAGTCGCTTATCGAGCAAATTGTCAGCATTTCGCACATTGAAACGGGCAAGCTGGAATTATCTATCGCCGATGCCGACATTGTTGCGCTGGTCAAAGAGCAAGTCGAAAAGATGGAGCAGCTTATTCGGCTGGCCCGCGAACCGCGTATTCGCCATCACTTCGAGCTAAAAACGCTACCCGAAATTATTCACGCCGACGTTGACGCTGCCGCACTTAGCCGGGTCATTCATAATCTGCTCTCCAACGCCATCAAATTCTCGCCTAAAGGCGGCACAATTCGGGTGCGAGTGCAGCAAGGTTCGGACGAAATCTATATCGTGGTACAGGACGAAGGCGACGGCATCGCTACCAACGTGCAGGAGCGCATCTTTGAACGCTTCTATAAATCCAGTTCCAACGCCAACCGCGCCAACGGGCTTGGTCTCGGCCTCTACATCAGCAAACACCTGATTGAAGGAATGGGCGGGCGCATCAAAGTCGAAAGCGCCGAAGGCATCGGCAGCACCTTCACAATCAGCCTCCGCCGTCCGACTCGGCTCGCTCTGCCTGAAGCTTAACATTAGTAGTTTTGAGTTTTCAGTCGTCAGTTTTCAGTCATCAGTTAAAATTGGCGACTTTTTTTGGCATTTGGCAAGAAAAACAGCCTTTCAGCCGTTTTTCCAGTGAAAACAAAGTCAGATAGTTGGATTAGCCTTGAACCATTTTTGGAGGCGAGTCTCTAAATTAGCTATATCCTCCGGGGAAAGTTGTTTTATGCGATTATAGCGCTTTGCTGTTTCTAGCGCCAGCGTTTTTCGTCCCTCTCCCGGTTCGTTCAAACGGCTGGATTGTTGAGCAAAAGGTAAATAGTAAATTTCTTTAGAGTTGGTCTTTGCGGAAATCTTCAGGGATAATCAGGATGTTCATTAAACTGCCGCAGGGTTATCTAAAAAAGCTACTGCATCCTCCAGCCAGCCAGCTTCGAGGAGACGGCCCATATCCTGCTGCTCCATAATACGCCGCGCTTCTGGAATGTCTAAAATCCGCTTGATCTGACCAGCCGAATTATCGGGCAGCCGATAAATTAAACTAGCACACTCCAAAGCACTGGAACTCAAAAAGCGGAGTAGTTGCGGGGAATGACTGGTGGCAACTACCTGTATATTTTCATTGTGCTGGTTATCACCAGTCCTCACTTTACTTTCGAGAAGTTGAAGAAGCAGATGAAGGCGGGTAGGGTGAATACCATTTTCCAGTTCCTCAAAGAAATAAAAGCGCGATGGTTTTGGGCCAAGCGTAGCCGCCGCTAAAGCCAGAAAACGTAACGTACCATCCGAGGCACTATAGGCGGTAGTTTTGCTCCCGTTTCCTTCAATCAATTGAACCAGTATTCTACCAATTTGGTCTGGTTCAAAATCGAAATCTACTACATCCATCGGGGTCAATTCTTTAACCCATTCAATCAAGGCGTTCTTTTTTGCTGTGTCCGAACATATTACTTGTAACACACTGGAAAGATTCTCGCCCCGGTCTCCCAAAACCGTTTGTCCAGGGAACGAAGGCAATCGCATCGCATCCGGGTGTAAGTCTAAAAATTGCATTGAGCTAAGTTCATTTATAACACCGTCTATTAGATGCAGTGAAGTTGGCGGCGAGATGTACAAGGCATCGCCGCCGCCGGGTTTATTTTTTTGATAGCAAGGTAATGCCAGCGACTGCCGTAATCGCCTACTCCGGCAGCAAGCTGTGACAAGATGGGTCGGTCAGAGACAAACGTTTCTACAAACTGCTGCTTGCCCTCAACATCCAGGTTAAACTGTACTGCAAGGTGTTCTGCGTCTGACCGAAGGGGTGGAATTTGAAGCGGATGAGAGTCAAAAAGCATACTTGTACCTTGATAAAGGTATTCTCTATTTATCTTAGGCGGAGCAAAATGCAAGCCCAAATCTATTACAATTCCATAAGTAACTTTGGAATTTTCCTGGCCTGGTGCTATCTTAAAGTCAACCTCGATTCCAAACTCGCGATTTCCTAAATACGAAATGGCACGTGGGCCGCCACTGATACCACGCCATTGCAAAACTCCACCCTCGCCCCATTTTTCGCCCATAATATCAGCTAAGGTGTAATTGCGGGAAAGCGCGTGCAGAAAACGAAACGCTTCACGGAGATTGCTTTTACCTGAAGCATTAGCACCCACCAGGGTAGTTAGTGGGCCTAAAAGTAATTCGGCTTTTTCAAAGTTTTTAAAATTGTGGAGGCGTATTTTTTCAATCACAGTTATTACCCTGAAATAGAAAAATACACCAGACAGGACTTGAACCTGTGACCTTCTGCTCCGGAGGCAGACGCTCTATCCGCTGAGCTACTGGTGCATGTTATTGCTGGTTCAAATCATAGCATGTTTTGGGAGCTTATGCAAGCGCTTGCTGGGCATATTTTCGAGCGCTCCGCTCTGACTGCACTTTATACACCTCCAGGGCTTTAGCTTGCCACCTTAGAAGTAGTAGCGATTTCAATCGCTTTCGGATTTAGACAGACCAAAGCGATTTCAATCGCTACTACCAAAGCCAAACTCTTGACAGCCAAATAATACTAAATGTAGCAAAATAAAAAAAGAAGGCCGCAACTGCTTGCGGCCTTTCTCTATTTCTTGTTTGGTCAGATTCAGTAAAAAGTTGAGCTTTTTAGCGAATCCAGCGTAGCGGGTCGGTGTAGCTACCGCCGACTTTGACCTCGAAGTGGAGGTGACAGCCAGTTGAATTGCCAGTAGTTCCTTCCAGACCGACTACCTGGCCCTTCGCCACGCGCTGCCCGTTCGATACGAGTACCTGGCTGAAGTGACCGTAGCGCGTCACGATGCCGCCGCCGTGGTCAATCTGGGCGTTGATACCGTAGCCGTAAGGCGACCAGCCAGCTTCGATTACGGTACCACCGTCGGCGGCCACAATTGGCGTGCCGCAGCCAGTCGCAATATCGAGGCCCATGTGGATGCCGTACCAGATGCGCTGTCCGAAGTAGGTAGTGATGAGACCGCGCATAGGCCACATCATACTGCCAGTTGGCCCGGCCACTTTAGCAGTATTGGTATTAGTGTTGCCGCCGGAGGAAGCCAGTTTGCCGGGTTGGGCATTGCTGGCAGGCTTACTCGCCGGGCGATTATTCGCGGCAGGCGCGGCTGCGGCAGGCTTATTGTTGCTATTGCTATTGTTAACGGCGGGTGCGGCTGGTTTGTTGGTGTTAGCGGCGGGCGCAGCGTTGCTATTATTAGCAGGCGCAGCAACCTGTGGGCGCGGTGTCGGCGTGGGGGGCGGTGGCGCGGGCAAGAT
>JBBQXW010000097.1:0-21430 GCA_038209275.1 Chloroflexia bacterium
AGCGCGAGGCCAATCGCGAAATCGAGCGCAATATCAAGGACGCGCTGCGTTAGATAGCTGTGCTATAGTGTACTCAGGAAAAGCTCAAAATTGCGAGGTGAATTATGGAACTCGAAAGTTATTTTGATTTTTTGCCAGACGGCGATATTCGCATTAAGGGAACGTGAGTTTATCTTCAAGATGTAATCCGGCAATATTATGAAAGATATAGCCCGGAGGAAATAAATAGCCACTTACCTAGCGTGGAGGTGGAACAAGCGTATGCGACTATTTTGTACTATCTGGCAAATCAGGCTGAAATGGATGAGTACATCCGAAGATTGAGAGCAGAAGCCGAAGCAAGGTATCAGGAGTATAGGAAGAACCCCTCTGAACTTTATCTCTCCCTGAGAAAGCGGAAGGAGGCTCTTCTTAAGCAAAGGCAAGAAGCGGCTCAACTTTCGGACTATCAGGAAGTGAAATCTTAGGCAGTGGCGTAGAGGGTCTAATTGCATTCGCCTATTTGACCTGACGCAAAGGTCAAATAGGTGAAGGTAATTAGACCCTACCAGCATTATCTGACGGTTGAAACGGTTTCTTTCGCCACTTTTTTCGGCTTCAAGCTGTAAGCCGAGGGGTCGAAGCGGCGCAAACGTTGGCGAAAACTGACGGTGAAGCCGGGCCATAAAGTTGTGTTGCGGCCCTGGTCGTTCAGATACCAACTTTTGCAGCCGCTATTCCAGACCGTTCCCTGCAACCGCTTTTGGATTTCTTCGTTGAAACTGGCTTGCGTTTCAGGCTGCACCTCGATTGCCTGTACCTGTTGCCGCTCCATCATCCGTAGCGCATCCAGAATATAATTGACCTGCGCCTCTATCATAAAAATCATCGAATTATGACCAAGCCCGGTGTTTGGGCCAATCAGCAAGAACATATTAGGGAAACCAGTGACGGTAGTTCCGAGGTAAGCTTCCGCCCCATTCTGCCATACCTCTGCCAGCACCTGACCTTCGCGCCCACGTACCAGTCGGGCTGCCGGGGCTTCAGAAGCCCGAAAACCCGTAGCACAAATGATAGTATCTACTTCATGCTCAGTGCCGTCGTCGGTCACTACACTATGGGCGCGAATTTCCTTAATTCTGTCGGTGACAATTTGCACATTCGGTTTAGTCACCGCCTGATAAAAATCGTCCGAAATCAAGATGCGTTTGCAGCCTAGCGCATAGCTAGGGGTCAGTTTGGCGCGTAATTCGGGGTCAGCGACCTGACTCTCCAAAAACTTCAAGGCCAGTTGTTCCGCTTGTTTACTTCTCTCCGGCTTGTAAAAGAACAGAGCCGTTCCCCGCAATTCACGAACCCAATACATTTTGCTGCGTACCAGACGTTGCGCCAATGGCAAACGCTTGTAAAGTTGGCGCTGCCAGGTCGGAATATCATGATCCATTCGAGGGAAGATCCAGGGCGGAGTGCGTTGGAACATGGTCAGTTGGCTAACCGTTGGCTGAATTTGAGGGACAAATTGAATAGCCGAAGCTCCCGTGCCAATTACCGCCACCCTTTCACCGCTCAAATCGTGGTCATGATTCCATTCGGCTGAATGAAATAGCGTTCCCTCAAATTTATCCAGGCCGGAAATATTTGGCAGCATCGGCTCACTGAGCGGGCCATAGCCCATTACCAGCACCTGCGCGGTTATCTCGCCCTGTGGCGTGGTGAGCCGCCAAAGCTGGGCCGCTTCATCCCATGCCGCTTCTTCTAGTGGGCAGCTAAACCGAATATGCGGCGTAATCCCGTATTGAGTGGTACAGCGCTGCATATAAGCCCAGATTTCGGGTTGCGGCGAAAAGACCCGGCTCCAATCCGGGTTGAGGGCAAAAGAAAAAGAATATAGGTGCGAAGGAATATCGCAGGCGCAGCCGGGATAGCTATTGTCTCGCCACGTCCCGCCGACCTCATCGGCTCGCTCTAATATCGTAAAATCGTTTATACCAGCCTGTTTTAGCCGAATGGCTACTCCTAGTCCCGAAAACCCCGTGCCGATAATAGCGACCCGGTAATATTGAGACGGTGTCGTCATGATTTGCTCCGTTCCTCCTAATTATAAGCAGTTTGAATCTGGCATTAGTTTAGCGTAGAGAGGTTCTGATAACGTTCTGGTAATATTTTGAGACGGTTTAACTGAATTTCAAGCTAAAAACAAGACTGATAGATTCCTGTAAATTAGCTGAAATTCGTAATGTATTTCGTAATGTTCGTCTGGTATATTTATCTCAGGTCAGACAGAACACAACAACACAGCAAGACCTGAACCAACATTCTTTCTCAATCTAGCACAAATACAATCGGTCTTAGTTTCGTCTCACTACGTCGCAACTCAATTTAGCCTGGTCTTAGCACTACGTCACAGTACAATTTTACTACCGTCTCAGCAGTCGCAGCAACACTTCAGTACAGTCGTCGCATCATTTCGTAGCACATTCGCAGCATAGTCACAGCATTACGCTTTAGCACATTCGTTACATAATCGCAGTACAACGTTTTACTTCAGCTTTAGCACAATCTTACTCAACATCTTAACAGCATCATTCCTTGTCATCTAGCGCTCTAACACGGTCTTTTCATTGTCCTGGTTTTGTTTCACAGCTATTTTACTACGTCTTAACCGATTTGTAGGGGTTTGGCTTCGGTCAGACCCCTACAAACATTTTATAGATAAAATATTGTAATTACTCAGCATAGTCTAATTATGAACCGCCAAGACGCAAAGAACTCCAAGAATTTTATTTATATTCCCCGTTCTCTAAGCTGTATGGTGAGTAATTATAAAATATTTTCCCCACTATCGTAAGCAAACTCGACCTTAAGCAGGATATTCCTCGCATCTGGCAAAGCAACGCTTCCTGGCATTACTCCGCACTAATTTTTGCTAACGCTTACAGCAGAAAATCGCTGTTAGCAAAAACTCAAAATTCAAAATTCAAAATTCAAAATTCAAAACTCAAAATTCAAAATTCAAAACTCAAAACTCAAAATTCAAAACTCAAAACTTAAAACTTATTGTGCCAGCAAATTCCAATACATCCCGTCCGGGGCGACGAAGCCAAAGCTGCTTTCGCCAAATTCGTTGCGGATTATAGCTGTTACTGCGGTGGCAGCGCTGGCTTTTATGCGCTCGTGGTATTCGTTCAGGTTATCTACCCGGTAGATAAAGAGGGCGAGGCCAAGCGAACCGGGTTGGGCCTGGTCGCGTAAATCGGGACTGGGGTAGAGCGGGCTGTAAATCTGGAACAGGCCCACGATAGTAACGGGCGACTGAAAAGCGGTGAGCAAAAACTCTTGCCCATCTTCCAGCATCAGAGTGGTTTTGGTGGCGGGTTTCTGGTAGCCCGATTTATGGCCTGGATTAACTGGTATCAGACCCAGCACTTCGGCATAAAAATTCGCGGTTGAATGGTCTGCCGTGACCATGCTGGAATGAGTGCCTTCGCTCACGCCCATCGGAGATTCGTCGGTGATAGTGCCGTAGCCGGGGCGAGTGTAGCCGTAGCGCTGGAAAAATGCCTGCCGGGTCTGTTGTCCGATTACAAACATTTCGCGCACGCCTCGAAAGCGGTCATACAGCCCGGTTGCCTCGTTGCCAACATTGATGATGGCGCGGGCCGGTTCGCTAAAAACCCAGTGGCGTTCCCCGGCTTTATCATCATCTTGAAAGGCATCATAAACGCTGTAGACATCCTTGACCATTGAGGCAAACCAGCGACTACCTACATCAAGCGGTTTGGCGTATTCCAGCCCATTATTGCGCGGCTGTTCCCATAGCATGAGGCGCACCTGACCATGGTCGTTGGAAGCGCCATTTTGCAATCGCAGTGAAGTCAGAGCCGAGTGATGGGCGTAAAGTGTTCCGGCTTGCCCGGCGCTCAAATTGCCTTCCTGCACCACCCGGTAGCCCAGTTCTGTCCAGTACCTGATTGCCGCCTCGCGGTCATCCGTTCCAATGCAATTCTCAAACAGGCCACTTATCACTTGTTTACCTTTTACCAATCCAAGACTAATCTTTGCTGGCTTTGAGTTTTTTTGCAAAAAAACTCAAAGCCAGCAAAGATTAGTCTACAATTTTTGAAAAATCGAAGGCCGCTTCGGGGTGCGTCTGCACCATAAAGCGCGTGCCGAGTTGTTCGCCTGCCAGCACTCGGAGCAGCGCATCGGGAGTTTGTCCGTTAACTACCACCGCCGGAATCCCCGCTTCGGTTGCCAGCTTTGCCGCCAGCACTTTCGACAACATTCCGCCCGTACCCTGTCCGCTAGTGCTACCGCCCGCCATCGCCACGATACTTTCATCCACCTGGCCTACTTCAGTAAGCAAACGCGCTTTTGGGTCAATATTGGGGTTTGAGGTGTACAAGCCTTCAATATCGCTCAAAATCACCAGCAATTTTGCCTCGACCAGTTCCGCTACCATCGCGCTTAGTTTATCATTGTCGCCGAACTTGATTTCATCGGCGGCTACCACGTCATTCTCGTTAATAATCGGTACAATGTTGTGGGCCAGCAGACCCAGAATGGTGTTTCGGGCGTTGGCACGGCGCTCCGGCGTAGAAAAATCGGAATAAGTTAGAAGCGCCTGGGCCGTCAGCACATCGTAATGGGCCGCAAAAACTTCCTGATAAAGCTGCATCAGGTGGGGTTGCCCGATAGCTGCCAGCATCTGCTTGGTTATTAAGGTCTCGCCGTTCTCCGGCTGCAATTGAAAGCGTCCCAATTTCTCCCGGCCCATCGCCATTGCCGCCGAACTCACCAGAATGACCGGGCGCGGCTGCCCGTCTCCTGCCAATACTTCGCCGCGCTGTACCGCCGCAATCTGCCGCGCTAAATCTCCTACTACCACCCGATTAATTTGTTTTTGGCCTCTGGTCAGGGTACTTGTCCCGACCTTGACCACAATAATTTCGTCCATTTCGCCTGCTGTTGGTGTCCTTCCTAATTCTACTTCTTCTTTTTTCTTTAGTTTTGGAATTTTTTGCAAAAAATTCCAAAACTAAAGAAAAAAGAAAGTTCGGTTTATTTTTACTCCGGCCCAGGTTCGTCAAGGGCTAAAATGCCTTGTTCTGGCGCTGTGCCTGCTCCGGCGGATTTGCTCCAATCCGAGAGAAAATCTAGTACCGCCCGGTAATCGGCTTGCCTGATACTGGCGTAGTCGCTGACCCGAAAGCGGCGGTATAGCTCCGAAAAAATAGCCTGATAGTGGTTCTTGCCGGGTTTGGTCGAGGTCATAAATTCAGCCAGGGCTTTGACCGCTGTGCTGATGTTAGCGGCCTGGGGCGGGCTGATAACTGCGCCGGGCAGAACCACTCGCTTTACCGCTTCCAAATCCTGTTGCATCCGTCCCACCACCTGGGCAGCCTGGTTCAAACGGTTCTCGTGGGTATCGAGGCGGCGTTCGGTTTCGATTTGCTGCTCGGCCATGCGGACAATCGAAAGTCCCATTTCCCGAATCTGGTTGAGCGCCACTATCGCCGGGTTAACAGGCTGCTGTTCTATTATTGAGAGCGCTTCACCTTGAAAAGCTTGCCAGAGAACTTTGAAACATTCGCGCTGATAGCGGATAATTTTCTCTTGTAGTTCTGGTTTGACCTTACTGGCTGAAATCCCAAAAAGCCAACCGGGAAGTATTTCTAAAGGGATGCAAATTTGTTCCCTTTTACCTCTACCGACCCCTTTTAATTCCGTGTGCATTATAAACACGGAATTCAGCGTCGAGGAGAGAACCGGGTCACGTTTAGTGCGCTGCAATTGAGCCGACCAGTTCAGCCCCAGGTATTCAGCGATAGGCCGGAGCGGAACGAATACCTCGCTCTTGCCTTCAACCTCGACCAGCGCCGCCGTGATTTCGTCACCATAAAAATCTATCTGCTTTTCTTCACTTGGAGTTAATGCCGCCTCGCTCATTGGCTTCGCTTCTTTCTGCTTTGGGCGTGTTCATTTTGTTTTTAATCGAAAAGCGCCCTTACTTTAAGTTTGAACCCTGGCAACACGTCGCTACCGTCCAATTCATCATTTAGCGTGAAAAATCGTGGATATAGTTCATTCTTGCTATAAACTACAACAAATTTTTCTAACAAATGAACTGACCAAATTAGTGCTACTCCGGCTTGCTGGTAAGCTTGCAATTTTTCAAAGCGCCGTTCATCAGTATCACTGGGTGAATTAACTTCCACTACTATATCAGGGGCAACCGGGATAGGGCCAGAGAAATTTTCAGGTGCGCGACCCTTTAGCACAAAGCAAACGTCCGGCTTAGGATTATTCTTTCCTTGAGGCTGACCTAGCGTAGTAGATGAACCAACAAAAGCCGTGCCTGTGCGCTTCTCACCTGCTGTAGACCCAGCGAAATTGTTGAATTCTGTACATATCCTGCCTGAAACATCACCATAAAAGCCACTGCTTGATCCTTGCAAATTAGCCACAATCCGTCCTCCAATTAGCTCGTACTCATTCTCATCGTCGTCAGGCCATTCCAGATTGAGAAATTCCTCGACGGTATACAGCTTTTCGCTGGTTTCGGTGGTCATGTCTAACCCCTCCCTTACTGCTAGTTGTTACCCGTATTTGTAGATAGGTGCTAATCGCGCTCGGCACTCAAGGCCGAGCTACATTGCGTAAGTCCACTAAAGGGACTGAAATTTCCCGATGTTGACGAATTTACCAGCCCCTTTAGTGGGCTTTGGCTACGTAGCTCGGCCTTGAGTGCCGAGTTACCACTTGCTTAACCCCACACTTTGAGAGTAACGTCTAACCCTTACTGCCTGATTTCCCCATTGCCAAAGGCGACCCATTTATAGGTTGCCAGTTCATCTATCCCGACCGGGCCGCGTGCGTGCAATTTGCCGGTGCTGATACCCATTTCCGCGCCTAGCCCGAAAACGCCGCCATCGTGCAAGCGAGTGGAACAATTGACGAGGAGCGCCGCCGCGTCCAGCGAAGCGACGAAAGTGTTAATCACCTGCTCGTCGCGGGCGATAATGCCTTCGGTGTGGCGCTTGCTATAGCGCCGGATAAATTCCAGTGCTTCGCCAAACGAATCCACTACCTTCACCCCGACAATCAAATCGAGATATTCAGTACTCCAATCTTCTTCGCTGGCGGCTTCCAGGAGCGCCGCTATTTCCGGCCCGACCAATTGGAAAGCCGTTTCGTCCCCCCGTACTCTTACTCCGGCGGCGCGTAGTTCCGGCACAGCCGAAGTCAGAAAATCGGCGGCGATTGCGCGATGCAGCACCAGCGTATCGAGGGTATTGCAGGTCGAGGGACGGCTGGTTTTGGAATTAAAGGTCACTGCTTGCGCCATCTTCAAATCGGCGCTGGGGTCAACATAAATGCGCGCCCCACCCTCGGCGTGATACAGTACCGGGACGGCACTATTTTCGACCACCGCCCGCACCAAATCGTAGCCGCCACGCGGTATTAATACATCGAGATATTTATCCTGCTTCAATAGATGCAACGTTGCTGCCCGGTCGCTGCTATCAATGAAGCCAACCGCTTCGGTGGGTAATCCGGCTTCATTTAGAGCTTCTTTAATCAGACCGACCAAAAAGCGGTTCGAGTGAATCGACTCGCTGCCGCCCTTTAGTACCACTGCGTTGCCCGATTTGATGCACAGCGCCGCCGCGTCTATCGTAACATTGGGCCGCGATTCATAAATAATACCGATTACGCCAAGCGGTACGGCTATTTTCTTGAGCAGCACGCCTTCTTTTAGTCGGCGCTCTTCGATGGTTTGCCCGTTGCGGCTGTGCTGGGCGGCAATCTCGCGTACTCCCTGCGCCATTGACCGCACGCGGGCCGGGTTGAGGGTCAGGCGGTCAATAAAGGCTTTGTTCTGGCCTGCCCGTTCTGCGGTGGCTACATCCGGCCTGTTCTGCTCGATAATTTCGTCTGCCGCCGCTTCCAGTTTGCTTGCCAGTATTTCCAGCGCCCGGTTCAACTGCGTTTCGTTGGCGGCAGCCAGAGTATAAGCCGCCTGCCGCGCCTGCCCGCAGACTGTCTCAACCATCGTTTTATATTCTTCGCCAGTTGTCGGACTAATCGTTAAACTCATGCTGCTCCCCTTTTACTTTGCTCTATTCTAAGTATTTATTATTTATTTTGCCGTGCCTATCATTATAAAGCCCAGAAATTTTTTTGCAACCGATTAAAAGAGTTCAAAGTTCAAGGTTCAAAGTTCCAAGTTTTGTGTTCTTTATGTCTTTGGGTCTTTGTGCTAAAAACGGCCTTTCTTTTTGAGACTTGAAGCCATAGACAGGGTAAGCTACAATCAAAAGGTAATCATTTTCACCGGCGCGGGACACTGTTTCGCTAACGTATTTTGGTAGGAGTTTGAAGGGTCAAACCCAACTGGGCGCAATAAATTACGCTCCTACCAGGATAGGCTTCCCAATCAGCCATAAGGAGAGCAATTATGAGCGAGAACCCAAACTCGGAACAGCCCGTTTTGACCGCCCTCGATACTCCCGAAAGTTTTGTGCCAACCGACGAAGTTTCTGAAATGCCACCTGCTGATAACGGGCTGGAATCGCCTGGCGAAGATGCGGCGGCGGCAGCACTGGCCCGGATTAATCAGTATCGGGCGCAGGCGGGCGTTCCAGCTTCTACCATGAACGCCGCTTTGAAAGCTTCTGCCGAGTCGCACGTAGCTTATTACATTCAGAACGCGCCTGTCTCCGGCTCGATTCACGACCAGATAGAAGGCAAGCCCGGCTTTAGCGGCAAAGATTTTTTTGCCCGCGCCGCCCGTTTTGGCTATGCCAACCACGAAAGCACCAACGAAGATATAGATACCATTGCCGACCCGGTTGCCGCCGTAGACCGCCTGATGGCGACGCTGAACCACCGTATTCCGATGCTCGATCCGGCTTACCCCGATATTGGCATTGGGGTGGGCGCAACTTCGGACGGCAAAAACCCGATTAGCGTGATTGATTTTGGGATGCCGCAATGGAAAGACAGTTTTCAGCCAGCCTTCTTTATCTGGCCTCCCGAAAATGGCACGAATTTCTTCCGCAGCTTTCGGGGCGAAGGGCCAGATTTATTTCGACGCGCCGGAATTAATCCGACATATCCCATTGGTTGCCCCATCACGATTACCTATCGCGGCCCAGGCAAAATTGTCTACGATGCTAACGGCATGAGCCTGACCGACGCAGCAGGCCAAAACGTAGCCTGTCACAAATTAGCCGACCTCAATTCATTTTGGACGGCCCGCAACAGCGCCGCAATCTCGTCGGTACAACCTCTTGCGCCCGACACAACTTACACTGTGACATTCACCTACAGCATCAACGGCGCTGCGCCCCAGGTTCGTAGCTGGCGCTTCAGCACTAGCGGCGCTACCAGTAGCGTCAGCCCGGCGGTCAGCGTTTCCAGTGCGCCGCCAACTGTACCCGAACCAAAGCCGGGCCTGGCTAATGCCGATATTTCGGTACGCAACTTGTGGCAAACCGCTGATGGCCCGGTCGCGGCCCGCACGGTACAGCGCACCTGGCTTTACGGCCCGGATATTTTCGAGGCCCGTTACGAGCCTTACCATGAAGCACCGGGCAGTCGTCGGGTGGTTTATTATTTCGATAAAGTGCGGCTGGAAATCACCAACCCGGCGGCTAATCGCAACAGCCAATGGTTTGTCAGTAGCGGCTTATTGGTGCGCGAACTGGTAAGCGGCAATTTGCAACTTGGCGACAACAAATTCGAGGGACGCGGCCCGGCCCAGATTCCCGTCGTGGGCGACCCTGCCCCGGCTAACCCAACCGCGCCAACCTACGCCACCTTTAACGGGTTGGCCTCGCTCAACAATGACCGCCGCGCCGTTGACCGCACTGGGCAAGCGGTTCTCGAATCGCTGGCTAAAGATGGCACGGTTAGCACTTTAGCCGCCGCGCCTGCTAAAGTCACATTTGCAATGTACGAAAAAACGCTGGGCCACAACGTGCCAGATGTGCTATCGCGCTGGATGAACACTTTGCCGGGCGGTTGGCTGTTCGTGCTGGGGCTGCCCATCAGCGAACCGTACTGGATGCGGGTCAAGGTCGGCGGGCAAGACAAAGATGTGTTGGCCCAAATTTTCGAGCGCCGCGCCCTGACTTTTACTCCGTCCAACTCCGCCGAATGGCAGGTCGAAATGGTCAATGTCGGGCAGCACTATTTCAACTGGCGCTACGGCGGCTAAATTTTAGAATCACTACCAATTAAATGAATTATTGTGGGGGCGAGCTTCCGCTCGCGATTTGTCCTGTACCACCGACAATCGCGAACGGAAGCTCACTCCCACACAGATTTATGGATGATGTTCGTTTAAAGCCTAAGTTTTGAGGTAAATCAGGCTACCCTGGCGGGTGTGGTATAGCGCAATCTGGCGGCGTTGCGGCCTCGCACAATATACGAAGCCGCCAGTTCGCCGCTACGGGTCGCGCCTTCCATCGTGGTAAACCAGTCCTGTTTAGTATAATCGCCTGCCAAAAAGAAATTTGGAACGGGCGAAATTTGCTCAGGCCGCAAGCGCTGCGTCCCCGGCTTCATGGCAAACGCCTGATGGCGCACCACCACCGATTTTTGCAGATTGGCGCTGCGGCTGGCGGGCAGGTAGCGGTGCAATTCGTTCAGCGTTAGCTGGATGTATTCTTCATCGGTGTAATTGTCGGTGTAGCGGGCGGTAATCTGGCCCGAAATACGACTGCCGGAATGGGGGAAGGTCAGGCGCGATTCGTCCTGGAAAACCACAAATGGGCTGTTAGTCAGGTAGATAAATTCGTTGCGCTGAATAAAAGTGCGGTCAAACCAGAGTTGCGTCGAGATTGCCGGAACGGTCTCGATTTGCCGGATACGATTGAAATAAGCCAGCTCTTGCAGTGGCGCAGGTATCATCGGCTTGAACACTTCTAGCGGCATGGCTGACACGTAAACATTCCCGGTCAATAGTTCGCCATTTTGCAATTCAAAGCCACTAATGCGACCTGGATTAGTGCCTTCATAATGAATCGCTTTGACGGGCGAACTGGTGCGAAGCACCGCGCCTCTGGCTTCGAGCCAGCGTGCGATAGGCCGAATCATCACCTCGGTCATGCCGCCTCGGAAAGTTCCGGCCCGTATGTTCCAGGGATTTGTAATGCCGTGCATAGTTAGCGTTAGTAGTACATAAGCCGATAGTTCTTCGGGTTCAAGGAAAGCTAATCCTCGCGAAAGTGGACGGAAGATGCGCTCGAAAGTTTCGCGGTTGAGGCCACCATCGCGGGCCAGTTGCGCGACGGTGTAGCGCTCGTAACGTTCGCGGCGGAGTAAACCGTTGATGAAGGTAAAGCCGAGCGAAGCCTTGTCGAATGGCCCGACCAGTTCGTTGTTGCCCAGCACGCCCGCTATTACATTCGGCAAATCGCGAATCGGGTCAATCGCGAAGATGCTCAGTTCTGGCCCTTCTTGCAAAAAGCCAACTTTATCGTCCCACGTAACCATGTGATCGTCGTCCACGCCCACTTCATTAAGTAGCCGAATCAGGTGGTTGTACACGCCAAAGAAAGTATGTACCCCGCTCTCGATTTTCTGACCATCGTTCTGGTCAGTCCAATCTGCCGTGCGCCCGCCCAGTTGCGGTTCGGCTTCGACCAACTCAACCTGATACCCGGCATCTACCAGCCGTTTGGCACAGGCCATCCCTGCCAATCCACCGCCTGCAATTACCGCTTTGGGCCTGCTAGATGTTCTATTGCCCGTTACCCGGTTTGCTTCAATCGTCATTTCACATCCTCCTCCTGAAAATAGCGAACTGAACCATTTCTCCTCTATCTGCAATGTGCAAAATTTATGCCAGAAGAATAGTTTTGGATGGAAAAGAGGTGGCTTGATGACCCAGCCGGGCTTGATTTTTGGTATCGCCACGATGGTATTTGCGTTACGGGCGGTTGGTTTTTACTAGAGGCAACGGGAGTTGCCGGAATTTTGGGTCAGGTTTTTCAAGTACGTGCCGTTGGGAGCGTTTACCGCCCTGGTAATTCCCAATCTTGGCGGTAGCCAGGGCGAATGGTTGCCCCGCCTTGTCGGAGCGATAGTCGCTATCTTAGCGGTTCGCTTCACCAAACAGATGTGGGCCGGAATTATATTTGGAATGGCCCTTTTTTGGATTGCGCGGTCATTTTGTTGAGAACGAAAGTTTACCAGTCCTTGTAGATAAGTCCTGGTACTTTTTTCCTATTTTGCTAAGTTTCTTTACAAGTGATAGTACTTTTGGCTTGTGTCATGCTATATAATGTTGGGAGACAACACTTACATCAATAAAGGAGAACAGTTGTGGACAATACTCGTAATCCTAAAGAAGTGAGTGACTTAGAAGCATTAATTTACGCTCTACTCGTTAGTTCTGTTATCATTGGCACCATCATCTTTGTCATTCTTCAGGTTAGTTAGTCTGTTAAAGACTAAAATTTAAAGATTAAATTGGAAAAGCCTGACAGTACTTTTGTCAGGCGTTTTGACGTTGGCGAATTTTTATTGCTTTGTCTTGCTGCTAAAAACAAATCTTGTTGAGCTTAAGCCAACACAAAGTTCTCGATAGTTACCAAATGGTGAAAATTTACTGAAACCAGCTTGCTGTACAGAGCCGGGCCGGGGGCAGTCACTGTAACCCAACCACCCGAAGCGAGGGTCTGGTTATTAGCCCAGACCAGTACCGCAACTCCGGCGCTATCCAGGTCTTTCACATTAGAAAGGTCAAAGACAAAGCGGTTGCAACCGCAATTCAGGAAATCTTTTACCAGTTCTTTGAAAGTAATACAGTGCTTGGCGTTCAGGCTGCCAATCAAATGCAAAGTTACAGTATTGTCTTCCATCATCACGCCCATCATCAAGCCTTTTTGGGCCAGGCGGCGGCTTAATTCAATTGGGTCGGCAGCAAATTGAGGCTTAGTTGTATCGGCAAAGAACGAATTTTTCTTGGAGCGAAGCGGAGTTAGATTAAACACGTTGATGTCCTTTCGTTTCAGACATTAAAGGCTATGTTCCACGATTTTTCTTACTGGTAACTTCGACCAGTGCTTATATAGAGATTTTAATCTTCTTGAGGCTTTTTGAATATGGTTTAAATCACATGTAAATGGTTAATATCCACACACCACCGAACCCTCAACGGCGCGTTATATACAAGTCCCTTTCTTCGTCTTCTACATGTTTAGCGCTAGAAATACTTTACATAAAGTTAAATAAACAGTTGAATTGGTTTTCACTATAGTAGTTGTCCTGCGCCGCAACGACAAACGATTTATGTGAATTAGGATGTTGGAGATGGTTATGAAATGGCGGAGTGTAGCCGAAGCTGCTGGAGAAATTTTCGGGTCGCTTGACAACAAAATTTGGCTTCGGGATAGTCTAACTGACCAAAGCAAAGAGAAGTTGGCCTAAAGACCTATTGACAAAAAACATTCTCTATATATAATAGTGTAGTAACAAGATTTAACGAGCCTTTGGGTATTTCGCGACCTCTAGCTACCAAATCTCAAAATTGGTAGTATCCATCATTACTAAGGTTGTAACTGAAATTCAGTTTAAGACTAAAATCGGAGAAGTTTAGTTAGCGCCAATTTTACAACTTTATATTATTAACCTCATTATTTCTACTTTGGTTGGTCGCTCTTCTCTTATGGTGGCTGGTCGGAGGATTGTTTCAAGCAGTATCAGTTTAGGTTATGTTGACTTTATAACTGGCTATATTTTTGAAAAAAAACTTCGAGTTTATTACTAATTAAGTTTGTAGTTAAAGAACTTAGTGATACCAACCGGGTTTTCCTTAGCAGTAAAAATTGAATCATACTTTGGTTATTAAATTTTACATATTATCAACCTAGTCAATTACACCATTGTTGGTGTGTAGAGTAGTCTAACTATGTTGATAATAGTTTGGTATATAGCGCGACTGTTTATAAGACAAGAAGCACTTGAAAGGAAAGAAGGCAATGAATCTTAGCTACCCTCGTCAGTCCGTTAGCTTCGGACTGAAAGCAAAACTCGCTTTACTGACTCTGGCTCTGATATTCTCGACGGGTTTTGCCATGTTCCTTGCACCGGCGGAAGCCGATGCGCAGGGCGTTGTAACTCTTTCGGTTAAAGCCAATATCCGCTTTGGTGAGCCGATTGTAATCTCTGGTACTGGTTTTGGCTCAGGCGAATTGATTGCTCTGTGGTTGACTGGTCCTAGCGGTGCTACCTTCCCCGGTGGCTATGTTAACGCCAATGCTAATGGTACGTTTGAGAACTTCCCGGTTGGCGGTGGCGATACCGCTGATAATAACATCGTGATTGCTGGTGGAGCGGGCAAGTGGGCGGTAACTGCCAGCGGCAGCAAGACTAAAGCGACGGTTTTCGTCAATTTCGATGTCTTCAAGCCAGTCTTGTTGGCGGCGGCTCGCAATGTTGGTAACAGCATCGTAATCCTGGTTTATGCTGGTGCTTACTGGTTCCCCAACGAGCGCGTCAATCTGTGGGTTACTGACGGCGTAGGTCAGGTATTGGGCCTGGATTACACCTTCGCTGACCGCCAGGGCTTCATCCCCGACCCGACCAAAATCGTAACTGCTTTTGGTGGTACGGCGGGCGTTTACTCCTTGACGGCACGCGGCGCAACCAGCGGAAACATTACTGTAACTCAGTTTAATGCAACGCTGATTGGTGGCTAGTTAATTAGAAAAATAAAAAAGCCGCTCCCGTGTGAGAGCGGCTTTTTTATTTTTCTAATTGCTGGTTTTCAAAGCTATTGTATACAATTTTTTATATGCTATAATTTGATAAACCTCTTCGTGGGTGGTAAGATTTTAAGTTTCTATCTTTATAATACGGAAATCTAAATCAGTCCTGGAGGAACGTAGCTATGCGTTGGACGCTGCTACTGCTGATTTTACTGACACTGAACCTGGGCCTGAGTGTTGCCAGCCCTGCCGAAGTGCGCGCACAGGTGCCACAGCGTGGCTACGGCGGTATGCCCCCCGACCCGACCCGGCCTGCCAACCCGCCCAAAGTCGGGCCTATTCGCAATAATTTGCCTTCCAAGGTAGACTATTCCAGTTTTATGCCGTCCGTCGGCGACCAGGGCAGTCAGAACAGTTGTGTGGGTTGGGCCACCGCTTACTATTATAAAACCTTTCAGGAAAAGAAGAAATCTAACTGGGCAATTAATACAACTAATCACCAGTTCAGCCCGGCTTTTATTTACAATCAGTTGACGGTTGGGGGTGTTGGAATATGGCCCTACGATGCGCTACAACTGATGATAGATAAAGGGGCGGATACACTGGCGAGTTTTCCGTACAATCAGGCTGATTACGTCACCCAACCTACCGCCGCCCAGCTTGCTAATGCTACTAACTATAAGGCCGCTACTCGTACTCCACTGTGGGTTACTAATAATTCACTGGACGTTTTGCGCCAGCAACTGGCTAACGGTGATGTGTTTGTGCTGGATTTTCCGATTTTCCCCGATTTTAGTAATGGTTGGGCTAATCACACTTACGATTTTACGATAGACCATCCGCTCGGCGATACAACCAATATCTATCACGAAGTTGCGATTGTAGGCTACGATGATGCGCGGGCCGCTTTCAGAGTGGTGAACCAGTGGAGTCCCGGTTGGGGCAACAACGGTTATGCCTGGTTTACCTACAATTTTGTGCTGACTTATGGCGTAATGGCCGATGCTATGACTAACCGCAACCAGCTGGATTTTGTAAATTACCCCGCCACTTCCGGCAATGTGATTTCTTTTAGTACCAACCGCTCGGCTACTGCCACCGTTACGGTTAATGGTACAACTGTCGCTACCAGTAGCGGCAGCGCCACCAGCCACTCGCTCACTATGACCAATTTGCCGGGCGGCAAGAACGATGCGACAGTAACGGTAACTGACGCAAGCGGCGAGTTTACTTTCGCCAGTCTGAGCCTGAACCCGGTTATTCAAGTTGGGCAAGGTTCGAGCTACCCACAAAGCTTTATTGATGCCTACAATCGCTCTGGCGGCATCGCAACACTGGGTCAGCCCACCGATACCGTCAAAGAGTGGTTGGTTGCTGGGTCGGGCATCTATATGCAGCCTTTCCGTGGTGGCTCTGCCCCCGGCTATATTCTGCATCATCAGGGCGGCGGGGCTGACCCGGCTAATATTCGGGCTTTTGTTATTCCCGATAGCCTCTATGCCGCTTACACCAGCGCGTTTCTGGCAAACCCTTCCAAAGGGCCACTCACCAGCGATGAATTTACCAACCCGATTAGCCAGCGCCAGATTAATTTCGGGAACGGCTATTTTACTCGCAACGGCAATAGCTGGCAGGGCGCAAGTTGGCCTACCAGTTTTACCGGGTGGAAAGCCCAATATTTTAATAATGCCGCTTTGATGAGTGGGCCGAGTTTGCTTCGGGATGAGGTGGGTAGTGGCAGTGGTACGAATGCGCTTAATTTTAGCTATTTAGCCTGGCCCGTCTGGGCTGCCCCCATGCCCAATGTGGGCCTGACTTTTGCCGATAACTGGTCGGCGCGCTGGGAGCGCCGCTATAATTTCTCTGTTGGAACTCATACATTTATACTCTGCGGCGATGATGGCGTGCGCCTTTATTTGGATGGGGTAATGGTAATAGACCAGTGGAAGGTGCAGGGCTTGACCTGTTACAATTATTCCAAAGCTTACGCGAGCGCCGCCAATGTGTTGATGAAGATTGAATATTACCAGGGTAGCGGCGGATTGGGTATCTCGTTCACGGTAGACCCGCCTACTTCTTTAGTAGTCCGGCTAAATGCTGACCGGGGCGAACAACTCGATGCCGATACCGATGGCACACTTTCCTTTGCCCTAAAACGGGCGCTCGATGGGCAAGAAATCACTTTCGCCAATAATATTACTAATGTTCAGGTTAGCGGGAAACTGCCCAACCCGAAAACAGGCGTTAGAATTACCGGCAGTTGTAGCCCCAACCGCCAGCCCGCTATTACTATTGATGGCTCAGGCATTGGCCCGTTACCCGCCGCCAGTATAGACGGGTTGATGCTAACGGACCGCAACCGCATCGAGGGCATAAAAATCACCAAATTCCCCGGCAGGCAGATTGTGGCAGGTGGGGTTGGCAATCAATTAGTTTGTGTGAAGGCAGCTAAGTAGGTGGTTATAGTGTCAGGCTAACAAGGTAGCGTAGTGATGGCACTTACCCACAGGGCAACCCTACGGGCCGAGGCCGAGGCCGAGATACATAGCGTAAGTCCACTAAAGGAGAGGGCTGCGCCCTCGATATGGAAGAGCTACGTCGTGGCTATTTACGCTACCGTCGGACTAATGTTCCCACTCCGCCCGCCTTTACCGAAGGTATTCTAACTCACCTGCTGCAAATGATCGGCGGCAAAAATGTTAAAGTATCCAGTGATAGCTTGAAGCCGGACGAAGTTATCTACGAAGCCCGCTGGGATTATTAACTTGTCTGATGCTATCATTTGGCAAGAGCCAGACAGGAAAGCTGGTTGCCAATAGTGCTGGCAGCTTTGACCTGACTTCTTTTGAATTTGGTAATTTTTAGACCCTGTACCACATCGTAGCCCTTTAGCACCAGCCCATCCACATCACCTGCGCCAGTCCCATCCAGGGTAATAGAAGGCTTTCCGGCGTTGCAGGTAGCGCGAATAGTTACCCCTGGCAGTACATCGGGCAGCTTGCCGCCTCCCTGCATAGTAATCGTGTTGCTGTACTGGTCGGGCAGGTTAAAGACAATTTCCGTTCCGGCGGTAGCATCTTGCAGCGCTTTTGAGAGAGTATCGGTCTGGAATGTGCCATCGTCAGTGCCAACTTTCACGGTCAACGTGTTGATAACCGGCGGAATCACGACCATAGTCATAGAGTTAGCCGGATAGGTGGTAGTAAAGCCAGTCGGTGTCACAAACTGGTTGGGCTGTGCGAGGATAGTGTTGAGGTTAGCTTCGCTGTAGCGATAAATTTTGGCAGTGCCAGCCGGATTAATATTGGTCAACGCAAGCGGGCTGGTCAGGTCATCACTGGTTTTGTTAATAATCATCAGGGTTAATGCGCCGTCGCTGGTGCGCTGTGCGCCATAAATAGCAAGTTGACCCTGGTCGGCACTGCTCGATTGCACCCAGGTATTGCCGTAGGCACTGCCCGCGCCGTCGTAGTTGCGGTACATACGGAAGGCAAAGGCGACCAGTTGAATATTAAAAGGGGATGTCCAAAGCGTAGCCAAATCTAGCTGTTCGCGCCCAAAAATACCCAGCACATCGGCCTGAGTAAGTGCGCCATTGATGGATTCAAAGCCACCAAAATTGTACTCGGTGATGGCGGTTTTAGTGCCGGGGTAATTTGCGTTTATCCAGCTACGGAAAGTTGGGATAACCTGCACTGGCGGGAAGCCCGACTGCCCAATCCAGCTTTCATCTGTATAATTCGGATCCCAGAGCGAACGAGTAGAGCGCAGGCGAAGTTGCTGAGTGGCGGCATCCCCGGCGGGGGAGAGAGTCACACCGGGTTGGGCCGGATAGTAGTGCTGGTCGAAATAATCCAGGATACGAACACCATTTTGCTGCTCGTAAAGCTTCATTTGCTGTAAATACCATTCCGAAAAGCCAATATTGTTGTGTGCCGCTTTATCGCCCGGCACTAAAGAATCAGCATAAACGCCATAGCCATAGTTGGACGGGCCGAGCGTCAGGGCGGAAGGGTCGGCTTGCTTAATAGCAGCACCATACTGGTAAGTATAATTTCGCAACTCATCATAATTCAGTGGAACAGGATGTACATCGCGGTGGGTATTATGCCAATCGCTCGGCTCGTTATCTAGCTGGTAGAATTTAACGCCACCGTTGGCTGCTGTATTGTATTTGGCTATCAGGTCGGCAATCCAGTCTTTCATAAATTGAGGGGTAGCAATTCTGCTGGTGTCTTGCCAGTCGTTATTGGTAATCAGGCTGTTGTCGAGACGAACGCCGTTGCCACAATCGGGGGCGAACGGGGTATCGATTGCTTTTTGTGGGCCGTATTTAGCGACGCTAAAGCCGCACAGGTGCTGGTCATGGTTTTTGGAGACGTAGCCAATCGTGGGAATAGTGATGATGCTTTTGGTGTTGGTAGGGCGGTCACGGTTGATAAATTCGTCTGACTCAGAGGGCTGACCGGGTGGAACATTGCCGGTGTTAGGATTGCCCTCAAAAAAGTAATCGAAGCCAGAGTTGAACGAATTGGTCAGCCAGTTGTAGCGGGTAGTGACGTTGCCGCCCCAACGGTCTACCGGCAACCGTATTTCTTGCATCAGAGCGAGGTGCGCGGCAGTATTAGTGCCGTAATAATTCATGCCATAAATATCGGGGCTAATGGCGTGGCGGTCAGCCAATACATTTACGCTCAGGGCCGGGCCACTCCTGACACCAGTGGCGGGGCGGTACAGATAATTTTCGCTGGCGGCGGAGCTGACTGGCCCAACTACCGCCAGAATCAATAATATTGCCAGCGCCCGGTGCAGCCGATTTGTAAACCTGCCATTATAACGCATCTAGTTTCCCTTCCAGGCTCAAGACAGTATTGTTCGTTTTTTAGTTTATAGTCTATACTAGCCCTAAAAGCCAGACGAGTCAATTGATTGCCTTGCGTTGCGTGAGCGTCAATTTTTTGCACCAGGGTCAAGCCAACCCGGACGTTCACGTCCGGATTTTGCAAAAAACTGACGCTCACCTCCTTGCGTTCGGCGGTGCTAGAAATACAAAATCAGCTGGTTTGAGGCATTTCCTAGCTTTGTGTCATGTATTTTCTTTGTCAGAATAAATTTATTAGTTCCATTTAAGATTAATCTTCTTCGTCCTCCTGTGTTCCTCTCCCGCTTACTCTGCTACTAACAAAGCTTAAAAACTCGCGCAACAGCATTGAGCCGCTCTGTTCTTTGCCCACTTCGTATACCAAAAACAAGTCGCGCTTGAGTGGAATACCACGTAGCCGCACGCCAACTACCCGTCCGTTAGCTTCCTCCACTGCCAGGGCCGAAACAAAGCCCAATCCTAGCCCAGCCGCCACCGAAGATACAATCGCCTGGGTGCTGCCCAGCGCCATCGCCGTGCGGTAGGGCGGCAAACTCAAGTTGCGCTCTGCCAGTAAACGCCGGACGCTTTGCATTGTACCGCTACCTTCTTCCCGCACCAACAGTGCCTGGTTTTCCAGTTCAGCTAAGTCTATCTCGCCCGATTTGGCAAAGCGATGCGTCGGCGAGACAGCCAGCACTACTTCATCTTCTACAATACGTACATCGGTTAAATTGGGTCGGTTGGAAGATTTGCCGGTAAACCCTGCGTCGTATTCTCGCGCCGCCACTTTTGCCATTACTTCTTCGCTATCGAGAATTGCCAGGCTCGGCTCGACGTTCGGGAAGCGAGCCGTAAAATTCGCCAGCAGACGCGGCACGATATATTCGCCCGGCGTGGTGCTGGCAGCCAGCTTGAGCGGCCCGGTTACATCCTCGCGCACCTCGCGCCAGCGTTCTTGCAAGGCGCTATATTCCGCCAGCATTTTCTCGGCAAAGTTCAAAAAATCGCGCCCTGCCGCCGTCAGCGCCACATGATGTCCCTCGCCCCGGTCAAACAAATCGGCTCCCAGTTCTTTTTCAAGGCGCTGCATCTTGCGCGTGACCGCTGGTTGAGTCAAATTCTGTTGTCGGGCCGCCTCGCTCAAGCTCCCGCGCCGCACTACTTCGACAAACATTCTTAGCTGACTTAAATTCATCCCTAAGTCCACCAATCCTGATATATTGATACTCGTTTTATGAACAATATAGTATTTCCCATATAGCATAACCATTATAGCATAGGTGCTTTGGCGAAGATTAAAATTAAAAAGCAGACTCTTAATGAGTCTGCCCAAAGTTCGTTCATCAATTTTGTCAGGTACTCTAAATGTCTTTTACTATAGGCAAATCTGAGGCATACCAAAGCTGAGTAATGTCTTTTAGTTTAACAGATATTACTCAGCCTTGTCCTGTTCATCCAAAAGCATTTCCAGTAATTTTTGCTGTTTCTCCGATTTGACTAGGCGTTTTAGCCTGAGCAAGTGATTTTTTCGTTTGAGGTGGTAGAAATAATTTGCAAACCGACTAGCATCAAGCGTGTTAAGAATTGTGACCACTTGCTCGTCACTCATATCATCAAAAAAAGCTGCCAGTTGATAAGGGTCTTTACTATCAGGGTCGTCCATTAAAATTTGGACGGCTTTAGCGCGGGGTGTGCGTCAATTTTTTGCAATATCCGACCATAAATGGCTGACTCTTACCCACATCTGAACCCGGACATGAATGTCCGGGCTAAAAAAGGCTGGTTTATTTCTTAGCCCGGACATTCATGTCCGGGTATTTGAACCCAAATCTGCATTGTGGGTAAGAGTCAGCCATAAATGGTC
>JBBQXW010000098.1:0-21357 GCA_038209275.1 Chloroflexia bacterium
GTAGCAACTACTGGCAAAAGTTGTAAATAGGCCGCGATGTCCTGTGGTGCTACTCGGTCAAATAAATGTCGCCTAACCCAGCGCACGAAATCAATATGCATGGCCTTGAAATGCACTTTGTCGCTCAAGGCACTGTACAACCTGGGGACTGGCAGTGCTAGAACTAGAAATTTTCTCTGACTGGGCTAAAGTAACTTCCTGGCGCGACCCTAGTACAAAAGGACGCATTTTAGGTACACTAGGGTATGATTACGATGCTATAGGGCAGGCAACGCAAGCTATTTCATATTACAACCAAGCCCTGGTTATCGCTAAAGAGATAGGTGATAGACATGGTGAAGGTGCTGATTTGGGCAATCTGGGCCTTGCTTTTAAAAATTTAGGACAAATTGAAGAAGCAATAAGTTATTACCAGCAAGCCCTTACTATTTCGAGGGAGATAGGCGATAGACGCGGCGAGGGTAGTGACCTAGCTAATTTGGGCAATGCCTACGAGAAGCAGGAGCAAATGTCTCGCGCCCTGGCCCATTGGTGGCGGGCCGTTGAAATTTACCGCGAAATCAAAGCGCCTACCGCCGAAACAGTGCAGGGCTGGATTGATGAATTGCAAGAGAACAAAGGCGAGGACGAATTTACCCGCCTTTTGTCTGAAAGCGAATCGATTTATCAAGAATTGAGGAATGGGAAAATCAGCTGACGGAGCAGCATCCTACAATTCGGCCCGCGCTCTGGTGGGACATTGCTCCGCCAATGGATTTTTCCTCAGAGCCGCCCTGGACAACCCTACGGGCCGAATTCCGGGCTACATCGCTCAAGTGGATTAAAATCCACTGATTACGGAAAAGTAATAGGCCGTATCCAGTGGTTTCAAACCACTTGAGCAACGTAGCCCGGAATTCATTCCAGGGCGAATTTGCTTAACCTTCTGGTTTGATGCTAAACCTCCACGCCCCAACGCCGCAAATCGTCGCTGACCTCACGGTCAAGGACGTGCAGGCGGACGAGTTCGGCGGCGGGCAACACCAGCGCAGTCAGGGCGCGGGACGCTTCGCCTTTGCCGGAAAGTAGTGCCGCTCGTTCCGCCAATAAATCAATTTCGCGCGGAGTATAGACCGTGAAGGCTCGGCGCAAGGCTGGCAATAGTCGTACAAACTCGCCCCATTCCAGCGCCGTAATCAATTCGTGCAGGGCCGTCAGGAGCGCCCGGCTACCCAGCAGCAAGCCCTTCGAGAGGCGCAACAGCCCATCCAGAAAATCGCCCGCCACCGTGCCGCCCCCCCGGTTGCCCCGCACATAAGCCTCGAACTCGGCTACTACTTCGGTTTCGGTAGTGGCCTGCAACGTATAGAGCAAGCCAAACAGCGCCCCGCGCAAGAGCGGAGCCGAACCAGGCGCACCCGCCACGTCCGCTTCGCGCAACGCCCGCCGCGCCGAAGTCACCAGCAGCACCCGGCTAAAAGTGGGCGATTCGGCGGACGCGGACGCGGTTTCGGTCAGCACCAGTTGGGCCAGCGTGCGGAAGCGGTCAGCATAGCCCGGCAAATCCTCCGGCTCGATTTTCGCCGTCGCTAAATCGGGTAGCAGCAGCACCGCCCGGCTAAAGGCAGGTCGAGCCAATGCCAGCACCGCCTCCAGTCCCGCCGTCACCAGCGCCTCGCGGTAGCCGTAGAGCAGCACCAAACTATAGAGCGCATCCACCAGCGACAGAAAATCGCGGTCTCCGTTTACCTTGTCGCGCACCTCGGTCAACAGAGTTGAAAACGCCTCGTACAACCCCATGCGGGCGGCATCCAGCAATAGTGCTGCCGCTTTTCCCGCCCCGATTTCAGGCCGGGCCATCGCCTCACGTACTTTGTTCAGGGCCGCTTCTGCCAGGGTCGAGCCGTAGGCCGAAAGCTCAATCAAGCGCCCGTCCAGGCGGGGAGTCCACTGCACCCGCCAGCGTTCGGTAATCAACTGCAAATTTTGCCCGCCCACAAAATCCGGCCCGCTTGCGAACTCGGCGTAAGGCACTTCCAGAAAGCGCAAACGGTGCAAAAACTGCGATTTTAGCGCGTGGCCCTCGTTCTGGTACAAATCCAGCCCGATTTCCCGCGCCTCTTTCTCGATTAGCGGCAAGCGGTTTTTCTTCGCCGTCGCGTAAAATTCTGCCACCAATGGCGCTTGCCCGGCTAAAGGCGTAACTTCGCCGATAGCCTCGCCCGTCAGCACATCCGAAGCCAGCTTCATAATCAAGCGCCCGGTGTACGCCTCGTCGCCCTTGATAAACGAAGTCCGTAGCGCATCCACAATATCGTCGCGGGCTGGATGCTGACCGGGACGCGCTCGAAACCCGGCCAGATTGCGGGCCAGATGAAAAGCCGAAATCACGTCGGCAGTCGAAAGCGGTTCGTTCAACTCCTTCGCCCGCCGCACTACCTCGACCAGCACCGATAGCCCGGCGACCTCGTGCGGTTCGGCTTCACCCGCCTGGGCCGCTTCCCAGATGCGGCTGTAATATTGCGGCGACGGCACGCCACTGGCATAGCCGCTCAATTCGTCCATGCGATAAAATGAGTAGGGCGTGAGCAGCGAAGCGGCCTCTTTTTCCGCCGTCAACTTCGGCGCTTTGACCTTGCCCTTCAGCTTTTCGGCGACTAACCCCGGCAACGCGACGGTGTGAAATGCTCCCGTCACCACCAGCACCCGCGAATAGCGCTTATTTTGTAGTGCCGCCGCGATATATAGAGCCATAAAATCTTCACGGGCGGCGTTCCCCTCGCGCACCAGACTTTCGGGCGGATACCCGGCCCGGCTGAAATAAGCCCAGGCCGTAAGTTGTCGCCGAAATTGCCCCGGTTCAGCTTCCATCCCGCCCACTTCAAAAAGCTGATCCCACAATTCATTAAAATCACGGCTGCGTGTCCGGCGGCACAATTCGCCGATATAAGTGCTACGAGCCAAAAGCCATTCGTCCCAGCCCGCCTTCAAGCGTCCCAACCGCGCCCGGCTACCCTTGCCGCGCTCGGCTTGCAACACTTCGCGTTCTGCCGCCAGCAACCGCTTGAACGGCAAATCAATAAACCGGGCTTCTGCGCCCAGTCTTGCCGCGTCCCGCAGCGCCACCAGTTCCGGCGAGAACGCCCCGAACGGATACCACGCCTGAAAACGGGCCGGTAAATCCGCTCGCGGGGTCAAATCCCCGTTCATCTGCTCGGAGTTGGTCGAGTCTATGTAATAACTGTAGATGGCGACAGGCGGGTGGGTCGCTTCGTCCTGCAAAAACGGAATGAGCGGGGTAGCATCTGCCGGGCCTTCAATCAACACCAAATCCGGCTGATACTGGGCCATCAGCTTTTGCAATTGTAGCGCACAGGCTGGGCTATGATGCCGGAGCGGAAAATAAAGCGGCGATGTGGGCGGCTCGCCGATTTGCTCAAGCAATTGTTTTAATTCTAAAGAAGGATTTTCCAAGTTTCTAGTTTCTGGTTTCTAGTTTCTGGTTAGAAACGGGTCTGGTAGGGGCGAATCGCATACGCCCTTGAACACCAGACCAGCTCAAAAGGGCGTATGCGGATTCGCCCCTACTAATGTAATGGTTTGACCTCGGTGCAGATTCCTATGGTTGTCACTGCTCCACCCCTGTCATGCTGAGGTACGAAGCATCTCAGGCTGCCCCCTAGGTAAGGTGCTTCGGGTAAAGCGAGACCCTTCCTTCGTCAGGGTGACAGTTGGTTTTTATCTTCCAATCTTATTCAACTGCCGTTGGGGTAAAGCGAGACCCTTCCTTCGTCAGGGTGACAGTCGGGGCGGCCTGACAACATTATGTTTTAGCACCAATTTCGGTCACTATTATACCGATAATCTAAAAGACAAACAAACTTAAGTACTATAAAAAATCTGTGTTAATCTGTGCTAGTCCGTGTTCATCAGTGTTCCTGCATTTTTTTCATAAAAAAGGAGCGACTTTAGGTAGTCGCTCCTTAGAAATTGTTTTTCTTAACCAAGCCTGGATTGAGGTCGGGCGGCGTTTTTTCGGTGGGTCAGGGCCAGTCGGTTAGCCAGCAAACGGTACACAAATGGGTTGAAGGCCATACCGCCGTGCGTGCTGATTACCTCGAAATTGGTGGTGGGGTCGTCGTTGATGCAATAGCGCCAATCTACGATACCATCGGTTTTGGAATAAATCGCCGTATTTTGGATAGCAACTGCTACGCCACCACTCAGCGCCTCAAAGCTTTCGCACGAGCAATGCCCGGTGAAGCAATTCGGCTTGTCGGGGCGGCGGCGCTCTCCCGAAATACGTTCGCGCACCCTATCTCCGGCCCGCAAAACCAGCGGATGCGAACTGATGCCCCGGAATGGCGAACCTAACGTAGTAATCGAAGCCACCATGTCAGGGCGTTGGGCCGCCACCGAGCGCGCCATCATTCCGCCCAGGCTATGCCCGATAATATGCACCTTGCGGCCCGTCGCGGCGTGTGCCTTTTCGATAGTCAGCACCAGCTTTTTCGCCAGCGTATCGAAGCAATCGGCGTTGCGCCCGATGTTGGACATATAGGGCTTATAGCCCACGCGCTTCAACCAGTAATAAAGTTCGCCCAGGTACAGGTCGGTTGCCAGGAAACCCGGAACCACTATGACCGCCGAACCATCCCCGTGTGGCACGCCCAGCCCAAAATAAACCGGGGAATAACGCAAGGCCAGCCAATCTACGCCCATATAAACCTCGCGCCAGATTGGGACGTTAGCCGGAGTCTGTTCTCGTTGGAAATTAACGGTTCGTGCAGCCATTTTAAAAAATCCTCTCTTGGTATAACTAACGGACATTGTTAGTAACATAATAACTAACGGACATTGTTAGTAAAAGTAGTGCGAATCATAAACGGGTTTCAGTGGTAGCCTGCCTTAATACGCTCTACCAAACCGAAACCGATTTTGATGCGCTTTAGTTGATTTTCCTGGCTTTGGGACGACCTATCCCCGACCACGTGCTGCCTCGGTAATTCAAGCTTAATTTTCGTTGAGGTGTCGGAGCAAATATAACTCCCGGCAGTAGGTGGGACAGATTTTTGGGCCTGTGTCCGCCCAGAAAATTAAGCTTGAATTATTTCTTAGCGGGTATTGCCGCTACCTCCGCTGCTTCGCGTAAATCAACGAAGGACTGGTCAAGGAACTCCTTGAGCCGATGAATATCAGGTGCTGCCTCGGCATCCCCGGTTAAGCCGAAATAAAGCTTTCCGTCGTAACTGAGGATGGCACACGAAATGCCAACAGCGAAACCAACCGGGACGTATGGGTAAGATATGACCATACGCCTGCCCAATGCGTAAAGCGGAATTTGCGGCCCTGGTACATTCGTACAGACGATATTGACCGCCGGAACGGTAGCGTTAGCCAGCGATCCCATCACTGCCTGTACCGAGGGCGGTACAATTCCCATCAAGGCGGTGAATACACTCACCCCTTCGGCCAGATGTGCGCCTTTTAAGGTACCAGTTTTTTGGTTAATATAGCGGTAGCGCTCCAATGGGTCTGCTATATCGAGCGGAATCTCGACGGGCAAAATAGAGACTAGATTGCCTAACGCCCCGCGTTGGTCTTCGCGCCGCATACTCACGGGAACCATCACCCGCATGTTGCGCCCATCAGTTTTTTGACCGTGCAACTCGACGTACTGGGATACTGCCCCGGATAGTATCGTCAATACTACATCATTAACCGTGCCACCAAGTACGGCACGAATGGCGCGGGCTTCGGCAAAAGAAAAATCGCTCCAGGCCAGTTTTTGCCGTCCCGAATTAGCTTTGTTAAATGGCAATATTGGCGCAGGTGTCATCATTCCCGGCATAATTTCAGCCATCGAACGACTTGCCATGCGACGCGGCTCTTTGAGCCAGGTCTGAGTCAGGTTTAACAGGCCGACCTGAAAGTCCGTCCAGCTTTTCATCTGCTCCTCGGCGCTGCTGAGTAGCCCGTCAATAAAGCTGCGGGTCATATCAGGACGGGGCGGAACTGGCTCAACTTTTAGCTCTGGCGTTGGTGCCGGGTTCGGCGACAGGTCGAGAATAATGTTCATTAAGTCTACACCTGAAATGCCGTCCACCATCGCATGATGCACCTTGCTAATCATGGCCGAGCGGTCACCTTCGAGATTATTGACGATGTAAAGTTCCCAGAGCGGTTTGGAGCGGTCAAGCATACTGGCCTGAATCCGCTCGGTCAGTTCGCGCAACTGGTCAAGCGTGCCGGGTGCTTCTACTTCCGCCTGATAAATATGCCGCTCAATATTAAAATCGTGGTCAAATTCCCAGGTCGGGTGGCCCGTGTTAAACGGCGTAGCTACTACTTTTTGACGGTAGCGTGGCAGCAACGGCATTTTAGCGTTTACTCGCGCCCTGAATTCCTCAAACGGCAACTGGCCCTGAAAAATGCTGATGCCGCCAATATGCAGGGGCGCTTCTTTCTTCTCGAAATAGAGAAAGCTGGCATCCATCGAACTCAGCCGATGGTTAAGAGCAGGTTGTGTCATTTATTTTTCTCCTACTCTGTAAAGCCGGTAATATCGTAAGACATAATAATCAAATCGTGGGTGCGGTCTTTGCGGTCTATTACGTGGTCGGGGAGTAATGCTTCAGCCTTGAAACCCAGATGTTCAAATACCTGCACCGCGCCACGCTGGTCGGAAGCCATTCGCGCAATTAATTTTTGTAAATGTAATTCCTGGGCTATTAGAAAAATTTCATTTACTAAAAGTTTGCCCAATCCGCGCCCGCGCTGGTCGCGGCTGACCATCAAGCGAATTTCCCCTAAATGGCGCGTCCACTGCAATTGATTATAGTTCAGGCTGGCGTAACCGACGAAACGACTATCTACTTCGGCCAGTACCGTAACCGCTTGCTTAGTCTCAATGCTACGCAGCCATTGTTCCATTGCGTTAGCATCGGTAATATCAAAGGTCAAAAAAAGTAAATCTTCTTCGGGGAGGGCTTTGGCAAAAGTAAGGGCCGCCTCTTTGTCGTTTCGTCCCATGAGGCGGAAAGTAATTTGCTTGCCATTAACATTCGTAACCCAGGGATAGGTTCGTTTCGGGGTGGATATATTGGACATCCTCGTCTCCTTGATGTAGGAATTTAAAATTCAGAATTTAGCTTTGGTACTGAAGGTTTTCCCCGTTGAAAACCACACTCATATTCAAATTATTTCTTGCCGTAAGGACGCTGGAAAGGAAATTGGGTGGAGAAATCGAGCCAGCGCTTTTGCACCTCGACGTAATTCTCGACGGCTTGTTGCGCCCAATCGGTCAGGCTGTTGGTCGGCGAATTTTCTTTAATCCCCAGGCTGCTCTTTACGCTCTCCAAAAACTGGGCGTTTTGCCGGGCGGCAAAATCGAGCCAGCGACGGCGAGCTTCTACCAGCGCTTCGACCTGCTGCTGCGCGTAATCGGTCATGGTTTTGCGTTCTGCGGAAGATTCGTCTTCAGAGGGAGTTTCAGTCTCGTACTGAAAAAATCGGGCGCGCTGCTGGGTGGCGCTTTCCGTCCAGCGTCGTTGCGCCTCGACGAAACCTTCTACGCCCTGCCTGGCCCAGTCTGCCAGCGCCGGAGTTGGGGCGCTGCGATAAAATTCGACCCCTTCGCGGATGGCCTTAAGGGTCAGCGCGTTCTGCTGCGAAGCCAGTTCAATCAACTTTTTCTCGGTCTCAATAAAATTTTCGACCACTTTTCGCGTCCAGTCCGAATAAACATTCGATGCTACTGGAATATCATTCTCGTCAATTGGGTTAGACATATTTTAATCCTTTTATTTCGCTCAACATTTCGATTTGCCACATTTTAGCAGAGCCAACGCAAGCTGGCAATAGGCAACGCTATTTGTTTTGTACATAAGTGTATTTTACACCTATCTATCAGGCATGTCAATAGACTTTTGCAAATAGTTCAAAAACTCGTTATATTAAGTTAAATAGAAGTGCCGCCGTCCACTGCAATCACCTGCCCGGTGACGTAGCTGGACGCGGGAGCCGCCAGATACAGCGCAATTCCTTTTAGCTCTTCGACATCTCCGACCCGGCCCAACGCCGCCAGTTTTTGAAAAAGGGCTTCATTCGCCTCGATTGTGCCGGAAGCCATGCGGGTTGGAAACCATCCGGGCGCAATTGCATTCACCAAAATACCCCTGTCGCCCCATTCGCGGGCCAGCGAACGGGTGAAAGTAATCAGCGCCCCTTTGCTGGTGTTGTAGGCGATAGATTTGATAACACTTGGATCCATCGTCATCATGCCCAGCACCGAAGTGATATTGATGATACGTCCACCCTGCCCGCGCTCCATCATGTGTCGTCCGACCAGTTGCGTGAGCATAAAAATGCCGGTCATGTTTACGTCCATAATCTGCTGCCACTTGGCAATGGGGAGGTCTTCGGTTGCAGTATCCCAGGTTTGTCCGGCATTGTTAACCAAAATATCAATCTGTCCGAACTGGTCGAGGGTAGTCTTTACGGTGCGCTCTACATCGGCCTGCTCTGTCACGTTTGCGGTAATCGAGAGGCAATCGTAGCCTTTGCCCTTAAATTCCTCTTGCGTTGGTAGCAGCCACTGTTCGCGTCGCCCGGTAATCACCACTTTTGCTCCGGCTTCGGCGTAGACCTCGGCAATCGCTTTGCCAATACCGCGTCCGCCGCCAGTGACAAGTGCTACTTTTCCGCTAATGTCAAACATTTCCTTAATATTCATTGCTGGCTCTCATTTATAGTACATTGGGTTTACGAATCTCAAAAGCGTCGTCCGCATTTTAAGCATTGAAGAGTTACATTGTACTACTAATTCCTGCTTTTCGGGATTTTTACCGTTTAGGAAATGTATCAGGCATTCTCGGTTCGATGAATTCTGCCAACCAATCGAAACATTATTACAACAATCGCCAGTTCCACAACAAAGAAGGCCAGAGACACGAGCAAAGCGGTGACGCTCGCGCCATTAAGGAGCGAAATCACTATATCCTGAGCGTGAAACAGAAGCCGAATAATCATTACAATGGCAATGGATTCTGGTACTCCCACTAGCCCCACGATGATAAGGGCAATCGCAATCGCCATGTTGAGTGCGCTAAACTCGTAGGCCGCGTTCAGTACCGGGGTGGTGTTATCACTCAGGCCGGGGAAAATGCTGGTCGGAAAAAAATAGCCTAGCAAGCCAAAGGCAAGCGTGAGCAGGGCTTCAAGTCCGGTAAGAATCCGAACCCAAATTGGTACAAGTTTGGCACTGGTACTCATATTAAAATCTCCTTAGTAGTCATGACAACTGATTAGTTAGTCATTGCCTATATAAATTTTTTTGTAATGTGTTATCAAACTACGAATGCTGTCATTCGTAATTGAGCTTATTCCTGCGTCGGATTAGCCAGTAAATCTGGCACCACAAAGAGAAACGGTAAAACAGTAATTATGACCAGTGTAATCGGCACCCATACAAATGCCAGCCCCGCAGCGCCCAGATTAATGAGCGTAAACATCCTATCCTGGCGCATCCGTTTCTTTTTTTGCTCCATCGTCAATACATTTGGGGCCAGTTTGGTATCCACAAAGGCATGTTTCCAGAATGCACCCAAAGTGATTGATGACAGCGCCATATTCAACGGAAAAAGCGCCACTACAAACGGGTTGCCGGGGTAATCACCCACAAAAGCCGTCAAAAAGGGAAAGAGACAGGCAAAGAAGAGTAGAGCGATATTCAGCCAGAGCAATTTCGAGTCTACCTTTTCGATTTGATGGACGATATGGTGGTGGTTGACCCAGAAAATCGCAATAATGAAAAAACTAAAAATGAAACTCAACAGCTTCGGGACAATTTTGCGCATTGCGCTCAAAAATACATCCCAGGTATTGTTTTCAAGAGCTGGCACACGTAACTCAAGCACCAAAATAGTCAGGATAATGGCAAACATGCCATCGCTGAAGGCTTCCAGGCGATTCTTACTGGTCAGCATTGAACCCTCCTAATAGCATAGAATAGAGTTATATGTGTGCGCACACATATAACTCTATTCTATAGGGTGCGCAGACCTTTGTCAAGTGTAAAAAAGGCTTTTATTAAATAGGAGTTGTTAACACAGTCATTTGTAAGGTGTTGAACTTAAACGATTTTTTGATGTACATGCTAAAATTAGCTGTATTAATCCAGGCCACTTCGAGGCTAATTCTGTTCGTTGATTCAAGACTTTCTTTAGTGCTTTTCATTAGCGACTAAAAATATCCAGGCTGGCCCGAATTGTGATAATATAGCGTAAGGATGGTGAAGAAGTGGTAAATTTTTTGAGAGTGCGGAAGTTTGAAACCTGATTCGAGAAATGAAGAAGAGACAGGAAGAGAAAATGAAATTTGCGAGAGCAAGCGGCATCCTATTGCAACCGACCTCGTTTCCGGGGCGCTATGGGATTGGCGATTTGGGTGAACAGGCTTACCGATTTGTAGATTTTCTGGCGGCAACAGGCCAGACTTTGTGGCAAATTATGCCGCTTGGACCGACTGGGTACGGCGACTCGCCTTACGCCAGCTTTTCGGCCTTTGCGGGCAATCCGATGCTCATCAGTCCCGATTTGCTGGCAGCCGACGGCTATTTAACCAGCGAAGAATTAGCTGAAGTACCCGAATTTCCGGCAGACCGGGTGGATTTTGGCCCGGTAATTGAATACAAAAAGGCGCTGCTGCTTGGCTCTTTTGTCCATTTTGAAGCGGTTGCTACTTCAGAAGAACTAACTAATTTTGCCGCTTTCAGTGAGGCCAATCGCGAATGGCTCGATGATTTCGCTTTGTTTATGGCCCTGAAAGAGCATCACGGCGGAGCGGTCTGGAATACCTGGGAGAAGGGCTTGGCCCAGCACCAGCCCGAAGCATTGGCAGAGTGGCGGGCGAAACTGGCCCGCGAGGTGCGCTACCAATCCTATTTGCAGTATCAGTTTTATCGCCAGTGGTCGTCGGTGCGGCAATACGCCAATCAGCAGGGCGTAAAGTTGGTCGGCGATATTCCAATTTTTGTGGCCTACGATAGCGCCGATGCCTGGTCGCACCCGGAGCTTTTTTATCTGGATGAAGATTCTAATCCAGCTTTTGTGGCGGGTGTGCCGCCCGACTATTTCAGTTCTACCGGGCAACTCTGGGGCAACCCGCTTTATAAGTGGGACGTGTTTGCGGCGCAAGATTATAAATGGTGGGTTGACCGTTTTCGCCACACTTTTACCCAGGTGGATATTGTGCGGATAGACCACTTTCGCGGCTTCGAGTCGTACTGGTCGGTGCCAGCCGGAGAAGAAACCGCTATCAACGGCAAGTGGATTAAAGGGCCGGGCGCGAGTTTGTTTGAGGCCGTTCAAAAGCAACTGGGCGAACTGCCGATTATCGCCGAAGATTTGGGGTTGCTTACGCCGGAAGTGGCGGCGTTGCGCGACAAATTTCATTTCCCCGGCATGAAGATTTTGCAGTTCGCCTTCGGCGGCGATTCGAGTGAAGAGTACTTGCCCCACAATTTCGAGCGGAATTGGGTGGTTTATACCGGTAGCCACGACAATGATACTACTCGCGGCTGGTTTGAAAATGCCCAGGAATACGAGCGTGTTAATGCTCAACTTTATCTGGGGCGGGATGGTAGCGATTTTAGCTGGGATTTAATTCGGCTGGTCTTTAGTTCGGTGGCGGATCTGGCAATTGTACCGCTTCAGGATGTGCTAAACCTGGGGTCGGAAGCGCGCATGAACACTCCTGGCCGTCCTTCCGGCAACTGGGGCTGGCGCTACTGGCACGGCGCGCTGGACGACTCGCTCCGAGACCGTCTGGCAACGCTGACTCGGCTCTACTCGCGCAACCCAATCGAGATGACCCGGATTTATGCCGCCCGCGACGAGGCCATGCGTAGAGAGTTCGAGAAAAAAGGTCTTTAGGGTGATTTTCCCGGCGAAAGTGTCAGAAGTTGCTCAAATAATGGCCCGATTCGCGTCGCCCTGGTTAATTGGTGGCGGTTGGGCCATAGATTTATTTTTGGGTCACGAAACCAGAGCGCACCAGGATATTGAAATCGTGATTTTCAGGCCAGACCAGCAAGCCTTGCGCCTATACCTGGCGGGCTGGCAATTCCAAAAGATTATTCCCCGGCCTGAAGGTGGCCTAAAACAAGTCTGGGCCGAGGATGAATGGCTCGAATTGCCCACACACGAGGCTTACGCCGAACGTTCGGGCAGCGCGCCATTTGTACTGGAAATTCTGCTGAACGAACGCTCGGCAGCAGATTGGAAATTCCGCCGAAATTTAGCGATTACCCGCCCTCTATCGAAAGTAAGCCTGGTTTCGCCAGAGGGCGTGCCGTTTCTCTCCCCCGAAATTGCTCTGCTTTACAAAGCCAAAAACCCTAGAGCTAAAGATGAGCAAGATTTCGAGAACACTCTACCCCAACTAAACCACGAGCAACGCGCCTGGCTGCATCAGGCCATCGAAATCTGCCATCCCGACCATGCTTGGCTTGCGAAATTGAGTTAGCATTTATCTCACGAGGAGGTAGCAGTGGAGAATTATGGTCTGCACAATTTCATTCGAGAAATAGAGCTTTACTGTTACACCACTGCTATTGTTACTTTCGTTACGATGGACGGCAAAGAGTTGATGCTGGATTTGCAGCGCAAGGGCGATAAGGTAAAGTATGGCTACCAGCGCCACGCTAAAGAGCAATTTATGGCGCGGCTGCTGCAAGGTGGCTCGTTAATTTTGCGCTCCTTTACCGAAGAACGCGATGCCGAAAGCCAGTTGCCGATCAAAGAGCTACGCGGCTATGTCGTTACTGCTCAAGACCAGGATTTATCCTTCGTGCGTCTGCTCCCCGACGACCTGTTCTGGGCCAGCAACACCGATGCTATTACTGGCGAAAAGCTGCCGCCGCAACGAGCCGTGCGCTATTGCTAGAGTTGATTTACTCAAATCTTTCCCTGCATTTAGAGCCTTGATTCCTTTATTAAAATCATTCAGAAATCGAAACTTTTCTTTTACTTCTTGCGTTTTGTCCGATTAATTGGTGGGCGGGTGGTTTTTGGAAGGGGTGCAACAGGCGCGATAGACTGGGATTGGCGGGTGCGTTTGTTCAGGACGGGTACTTGCTCAAATTTGATTTGCGGCATCGGCAATACCTCGGCGGCGATTTCGTTGAACAAATCGAGCATGGTTTCCATGCGGGCGGCGGTCATGGCGGTGACAATCAGGGTGTCGTTGTTCTTTAGCTCAAGGTCAGCATAGCAGAGCGTACCGAGTTCGTCCTGGGTCGGCGGGTCGCCCCAATAGAGCCAGAAAGTATCCTGTGGCTCGGCTACGGTGCAATACAAGCGTTTGTCCGCCATTAATCTTTCGCGTAGCACTGCGCCATCTACCGGGTGATAGGTCGCGATTTGCGGCGCAATCAGGCTAAAGCTACCATCGGGGTTAGGCGCAATCGGATGCCAGACCGGGCGCACCCGGCAACACTCCCGATAAGTTTTGCCACTACCGCACAAACATGGCGCATTTACTTCTGCTGCAATGTAGCGCGTGATAGCGCGCTTCTGGCCCGGTCGTTGCGGGTCAGGGTCGGTTGGCTTTGGTTCCCAGTGCATCGTCAGGTTCAAGTAACCCTTGTTCGGATCAATCTCGCTCGAAACACGCGGTGGCAATGACGCGGACATCCTTCCTCCTTAAAGAGTTTCAAGTTTCTAGTTCCAAGTTTCAAGTGTTAAATCAGGAACACAGATGAACACAGATTAGCACAGAGATTTGATTAACTTGAAACTTGAAACCAGAAACTAGAAACTAGAAACTTTCTCTTTATTACGCTTGTTCGCTTTCGCGCCGGTTTCGCGGAAGGCGGCGACTTCATCTACCCGCAGCGAAATGATTTTGGAAATGCTATCCGCGCCCATTGAAACGCCGTAGATGGTGCGGGCCGACTCGATAGTTCCCCGGTTGTGGGTGATGACGATAAACTGAGTGTTTTCCGAGAGTAGCTTCAAGGTCTGGCAGAAGCGATTGACGTTGGCTTCATCCAGCGCCGCATCAACTTCGTCCAGCACACAGAAAGGGGTTGGGTTCACTTCGAGCAGGGCGAAGAGCAGCGCGACAGCGGTCAGAGCGCGTTCGCCGCCACTGAGCAGGGCCAGAGCTTGCTGGCGTTTGCCGGGCGGCTGGGCGATAATTTCGATGCCGGTATCGGCTAAATTATCGGGCGTGGTCAAGGTCAGTTTAGCCGTACCGCCGTTGAAAAGCAGACCAAAATATTTCTTGAAATGCTCGGCGACTTGCTCAAACGTGGCAGCAAAGCGGCTCTGAGTCAGCACGTCCAGTTGCTTTATCAGGGCGCGGAGCGAGGCGGCGGTATCCTGCAAATCGGTTAGCTGTTCGCTCAGGAAATCGTGGCGCTGTTTGGCCTCGCGGAACTCCTGCATCGCCAACGGATTGACTATCCCGATGCGCCGGAGTTTGCCGCGCAACTGCTCGACCTTTTCGTAATTCTTCTGGGCCTCACGCTCGTCCATGCCCAGCAATTCTTGCCACTGCGAAGGGTCAGCGATAACTTCGGCGCGGGCCGCTTCTTCACCGCGGCTTGCCCCGAAAGACGGCGCAAGGTCATCGGCGGCGCGCTGTTGAATATTTTCGAGTTCGCTTTCAGCCCGTTGTGTTTCTAGCGCGGCCCGGCCATGTGCGCCTTCCAGCGCGAGTTGGGCGCTACTTAGCTGACCCCAGCGCTGTTCGCGTTCGGCCTGACCCTTTTCCAGTTCGGCTAGTTCTAGCTCAAGCGGCGCAATAGATGCGCGCAATTCTTCCAGCTTGCTCGAAACTTCGTGCAATTCCAGTTCGGCGGCGTTCAGGCTGGTTTGCAGTTCGCGTCGGCGCTCGTCAACCTGGCCTAATTGGGTCTGGCGGGAAGCAATTTGCTCTCGCAAACGTGCCAATTCGCTCTTTGCCAGCCGCAAATTAGCTTCACTATTCTTGAGGCGCTGCTCGGCAAGCGCGGCGGCAGTACGCAAGGCCGCCAGCTTTTCGCGTTCCTCGTTTTCGGCGGCTTGCGCTTGCCACATTGCCTCGCTTAGTTGCTTGATTGCTTCCTGCGCCAGTTCGCGCCCGGCTTCGGCTTCGCGTTTTTCGCCGTCCAGCGCTTTTTCGCGCTCGTCCAGGCTGGTACGTTCCCGCGCCAACCCTTGATTATTTTCTTCGCGCAAACGCAACTCGTCCGCCAATCGGTCAGCCTGGGCGCGTAGAGAAGCCAGCTTTTCACGGGCCTGTTGCTGCTGCCGCCCGATTTGCTGCGCCTCGCGCTCAAGTTCTTGCTGCTGCTGGCGCACCTGAGTTTGAGTAGCTTGCTGTTGTGAAAGCGTCGCCGCTTCCTGCTGGGTTTGCTTTTCCAATCGGGCTACTTCTTGCGGCAATTCGCGCAATTCGCGTTCGCGCATCAGCACGCTGCCCTCGGCCCGTTCCTTTTCTTTGCCGGAGGTGCCGCCCGTAACCGCGCCACCGCTCCGCACAATTTCGCCGCCCAGCGTTACTGCCGTCCAGCCACCCGCCAAATCCTTTAAAATCGCCCGCGCCCCGCGCAAATCTTCGCAAACTACTACCCGGCCCAAAAGCTGCTCGTAAACCACCCGGTAACGCTCGTCAAAGCGAATCAAATCCACCGCTACGCCTTTAACACCGGGACGATTGACGATTGACGATTGACGATTGTTGCCGCGCTGGTCAGAGCCGCGCAAGCTGTCGAGGGGGAGGAAGGTGGCGCGACCCGCTCCGGCGGATTTCAGGAAGGCAATCGCGGCTTCGGCATCAGCCCATTTTTCGACCACGATGTCCTGCAAATGCCCGCCCAGCGCGGTTTCGATAGCCAGTTCCAGTTCGGCGGGCGCTTCGAGCAAATTAGCGACCAGCCCAAGCACCCCTTCCAGGTGCGGGCCACGTCCAGCTTGTGATTGGGTCGTCGCTTGCATCACGCTCTTTACGCCGCCATATAATCCGGCGAAACTGCCCTGCAAGCGTTGCAGCAAATCGAGGCGGGCGCGGGCGGTGTCGCGTTTGGAACGAATTTCGCCAATGGAGCGCTCGGTGCGCCGGATTGCTTCGGTAGCTTCGGTCAGGGCCAGTTCAAGGGCTTTGCGGCGTTCGCTCAGTTGGGCGCTCTGTTTATCGTGGTCGCCGACGGTACTATGGGCAGTAGCGATTTGCCCTTCCAGTTCAGCCTGACGGGTCAGGGCAGTCTGGCGGGCCTGATTATATTTTTCTTCCTGCCGCGCCAGTTCCGCCCGACGCTCGTTTAGTTGCCCGGTACGGATTCTGACGTTTTCGAGCTGATTATTCAGGCGCATCACATCTTCGCGCCGTTTCGCCAGCGTTTCCTCGGCGGTACGGGCGGCTACCGCTTTTTCTTTGAGGGCGGCTTCCTGTTCAGATTGGCGCTGATTTTCGCCGCTCTGCTCGGCCTGTACCGCCTCAAATTCGCGCTCCATTTCGGTCACGCGGCGGGTAGCACTTTCCTGACCCACCTGCAAATTCACCAGTTCCTGACTTTGCGTTTCGTGCTGCCTTAGTAGCCCGTTCAAGCGTTCCTGGTCAACCGCCACTTGCTGTTGAAGTTGTTGGGCGCGAGTATGTAAGCTACTACTTTCGTGGTGGCGCTCGGCTAACCAGTTGCGCCGCTCATTCTGGACGGCGCGGGCGGTTCCCATCTCATCCTGCAAAGCTTCCAATCCGGCTTTGCTCCGGCTAAGAGCAGTTTCGGCCTGCGCTTCGGCTTGCCGGGCCTGTTCCAATACTTCAAGCGCCCCCTGCCAGCGATGGGCATAATGGCGCTTGAGGTGAATCTGCAACTCTTCTTGCAGCGCGTAAAATTCTTCAGCCTGTTTCGCGTGCCGCTCTAATCCCTTGAGGCGCGGCGTGAGTTCGCCCAATAAATCGGTGACACGCAGCGAATTTTCTTCGGTTTTGTTCAGGCGCGACTCGGCTTCGGCCTTCTTCAAATTGTAACGCCCAATATCGGCGGCATCCTCGAAAAGCCCGCGCCGCTCTTCCGGCTTCTGGCTGAGGGCCGCGTCTACCATCCCCTGCGTAATCACAGTGTAAGCCTGGGAAAGTGGCATCAAAGCTTCGGCAACATCTTTCAGGCGCACCCGGCTTTTGTTAATGTAGTATTCGTTCTCGCCAGTACGATAGGCGCGCCGGGTAATCGTCACTTCGCTGAAATCAAGCGGGAGTTTGCCATCGCTATTGTCAAACGTAATGCTGGCCTCGGCATAGCCCATGGCTGGTTTGAGGCTGCTGCCTGCAAAAATAACGTCTTCGGTCTTGCGTCCGCGTAGCACCGAATATTTCTGTTCGCCCAACACCCAGCGAATCGCGTCGGCAATATTGCTCTTACCGCTCCCGTTCGGCCCGACCACCGCTGTCATGCCCTCGTCATACAAAAATTCGGTTTTATTAGCGAAGGTTTTGAACCCCTGCACTTGCAGCCGTTTGAGATACATCCCTGGTTTGCCTCTCCCCGTGAATAGTAATTTTGAATTTTGAGTTTTGAATTTTGAATTAGGAACGTAACACAGATGAACACAGATGAACACAGATTAACACGGATGATTTTAAATAATTCAAAACTCAAAACTCAAAATTCAAAACTATTTAAAGCGTTTTGACCACTTCCGCGCCGCGTAATTGATAGCCTGATTGAGTGAACAGGGCGCTGTCCCAATCTTTCTCGCCGCCGGGCGCGATGGTGCAGATTTCGCGTGCGCCCTGGCTACGGGCCAGTTTTTCGGCTTCGCCTAAAAGTTCGGCGGGAATACCCCAGCCTTCGTAGCCGTTTTCGGTGTGACAATCGAGCAATTTGAACGAGCCGTTTTGCATATCGGCTTTAATCCGGGCCAACTCACGCGCCCCCCAAAAGCACAATATTTGAAAAGCCGGATGGTTAGCTACCGCGTTCGGCCCGGAATTATCTTCGGCCCGCAGCGCCAATCGCCGCCCGATGTTATCATTAAAAATGCGTTCCGTCCCGGCGATACGGTACATATCCCTGCGCTCTTTGTTCTTGCTCTCGACCAACGCTTGCTCGGCGGCTTCGGCTTCGGCCTCTTTCCGGCTCATTTTGCGCTTGGTCGGTACGCCCCAGGCTACATCTTCCTCTGCCACCGACGCGCCACTTTCTTTATCTTTCTTCTTGAAGAAATTGAACATGCAAAAAACTCCTCTATATTAATTCAGGATTTTCACTTACATCTCGGCTAATGAACTAAAACCGAATAATTCTGCTATCGGCAATGGTTTTCGTAGGGGCGAATCGCATACGCCCTTGAACACAGTGCCGGGTCTGAAGGGCGTATGCGATTCGCCCCTACCTTGTCCCGGTTTTTTTGTTAAACTCATAAACCTGAAGAGTTCACTATAGTAATACTTCAGGCTATGTCTAACCCCGTTCACCTTGTCGCTCAACATGGTGCGGTTCTATATCTGAAATAAATTCTGCTTTACCTCAATTAAATTTTTTACCATTCCTCAAGAATACGCTTTATAGCTGAACCAGCCACATCTTTCATTGTTACGTCCTGATAATCCTCTTTACCTTTGACACCTTCCCAAATTCGGGCATCATCGGTTTTTTGTGCTAATTCCAGGGCTGGTATGGCACTTTTATCCCCAACCTTTCCTAACATTAGTCCCGCGTACTTACGAACTTGAACTGACCTGTCTTGAAGAGCTTTGATAAGAAACGGAATAGCCCTAGCGCCACCCGAAACACCTATAGCTTCAGCCGCATATTTACGAACTTCACTATCTTCATCATTAAGCATTTCAGTAAGGTTCTCAAAGGCCGCCGCCTGAGTTCTTAGAACATAAACTGCACTCTTACGCACTCCTTTATCTTCATCTTTCAAAGCGTTAACAAGGAAAGGCAAGGCAATTTTAGCATGGCCTAGCCAGGCTAAAGAAAGTGCCGCCCGGTCACGTACTCTGGCATCTTCATCCTGGAGGGCTTCTATCAAAGGTTGTGCTGGGACGTGAATAGGAATGTCAGTTAGTATGCCCATGCCTTCAGCCGCCTTAAAGCGGTTCTTTGTATTTTTGCTCTTTATAGCACGCAAACACCACTGTAAAGATAGCCAGCCAATGAATTTAAATAACCCCATAACGATTTTATTAGCTATTGCTTCAAATTTAGTAGCCATTAATTCATGCCTTATCAAATGAGGAAAACTATAAGCGCTCCAACCCTTCCTACATGAAGGCGATAGTTAAGGCAAAATCTCTAGTTGCGCTAGTTATTACTCTGGTAGCGCCAGCTATAGTAGTGCAGACCGACGTTGCCCATTTCGACGCGGAAGGCGCTGTCGTTGGCGGGGTTGTAGGTCAGGACGCGGCGCTCGAAAAGCTGGACTAAGACATTTTGCTCTTTTCCGGCGATGCGGGTATGCACCCAGTAAGGCTCAGTGATGGGAAAGCCCACCGTGTCGAGCCAGTCGAAGATTTTGCCATCCGTATATTTATCGTTAATCGGGTCGTAGATGCGGCCCTGGGATTGAAACCAGTTCCAGAATACATCAGGAATATTGTGGCCCGTGTTCGGGATGTAAGCGACGTTGCGGGCATAGCTGGCTAAAGCGTTATTTGTCCCGACCCGCTCGCTCTTGTCAAGCGTGGCAGAAATGGCGGCGGTGGGATTATCGGCGGCAGCGCCGCGCTCGATTAAAGCTTTGAAGCTGGCGTAGGTTGGCGAGTCGGGATTTTGGCCTTGCTGGTTCGGGTCGCCCGCTACTGGCACTTGCGAAGGGGCAAACTCGATAAATTTGCTATCGCCAAGTTGCAGCGCGCCCGTCGCCAGTTCCCGCACCAGCAACCCGTTGGTTACGTTGGCTTTAATTGGGTTGGTCAACTCCATACGGGCCTTATCAAAATAAGCCACTTGACGCTTGCCGCCCGGCGCATCTTCATACGGTTCTTCGATTAGCTGGTTCGGGCGTGGCCCCCATAGCCAGCTTCGTCCGGCACTCTCGCCTGTTTCCGAACCGACCAGCACCGGGCGGTCAGCCCGACTCCAGTTGCGCTCGAAAAGCGGATTCAGGTTGGCAAAGAAGCGGTTGGGCTGCGGCCCGGCCTTAATTCCGACAATCGCCAGCGCAACACGGGCCGAATCTGCCATCAGCGCCGGGTCAAGCCGCATCGAGCCGTCCGGGTTATTGAGGGTATCGCCGGGAGTGTGGTAGCGCGGGTCTGCCCCGGCAGCGTCGGCTACGTCTTCGGTCAGGAAAATTGCCGCCCCTTTGTTGGCCCGCCAAAAAGAAGAATGGTCGCTTTGGCGGTTGGGGTCGCGGCTGACCGGGAAGAGGTCGCCAATAGTGTAGGTGTTGTAGCGTGCGCCGGGAGCATATTTTGCCGCAATGTCGCTGCCTTGCCGGGCCAAATCGAGCGATGCGCCGGGCTGTGCCACCGCCCAAACTTTGCCGTTGCCCTTCTGCGTGCTGTAACCGACCATATCCAGATTTATCACTGCGCCAATTGGCAAGCCGTTCGGGTTGACTGCTTTATTACTGTCAAAACTTTGCACAAAATACTCGCTGCCCAGATAGCCAAATTCTTCGCCGTCAAAAAAGACCAGTTCAATATCATCGCTGAAGCGGGTGCGGTTCTGCCCGAAAAGCCGGGCCAATTCCAGCAATACCGCCACGCCACTGCCGTTGTCATTTGCACCGGGCGCGTTAGCGTCGCACTGCGGTGGGAAGAAACGGTTGGGGCTGGAGTCATAGTGAGCGGTTAGCATGTGAACCGCACGCGGGTTAGTACCGGGAATACGCACGACCACATTTTGCAATTTAGAAACCCGCAAGCCCGGCGCATTACTGGTAAAGCTTTGCATGATAGGTGTCAGGTTTTGCGCCCGCACCCGCTCCTGAATAAGATTAGTCGCGTCATCGTGGGTCGGCGCGTTCATGCAGCGCGAGAAACGGGTCAATCCGGCGACCTCACGTACAATATTATCGGCAGAAATCGAAGCGGTTATATCTTTCAGGCCGGGAAAAGTATCCTCAGCCGCAGAATTATTCAGGGTTGATTCGCCAGCTTCGATACGGGCCAGCACTGGCGCAGGTGTAAAAGCAACGAGTAGCTGGCAGAGCAACAAAATTACTAATCCAAAAAAAGCCGAGCGCGGAAAATTTAGCTTAAAAAACATGTTTTCTCCCGGTTTCCAGGGTTTGCCAAAAGAATACGTCAGAACAGCTTGTATATTATAATACATTCGGACGAAAAAAGTCAGGAACACAGATGAACGCAAATTAGCCAGTCAGGAACACAGATTTTTTATAAGTAGAGTTTTCGTTCGTCATTCTGAGGTACGAAGAA
>JBBQXW010000099.1:0-21288 GCA_038209275.1 Chloroflexia bacterium
GCTAACTAACGAATTACGCGCTGCCGGGCTTGCGCTGTGCCGCCCGGAAATTGCGCCAGTGGAGGAACGAGTCGGATTTTTCAAGGGAATTTACTGCCTCGATTTAGCTTCGCGGTTGCGAAATACCTCTAACGCGAACGGCTCGACTCCGGCACTTGTCCCCAACGATGTTGCTTTTGGGCCGGATGCGACTATTTTTATCCTGACCGGGCCGAACAGTGGCGGCAAAACGACTTATATTCGAGCTATCGGACAGGCTCAGGTTTTGTTTCAGGCGGGGTTGCTTATTCCCGGTCAGCAGGCCCGACTTAGCCCGGTGGATGGTATTTTTACTCACTTTGCGGCGGCAGAACGGCTCGATTTAGCCGGAGGTCGGCTGGAAGAAGAATTGACCCGCTTATCGCAAGTTTTCGGGCGAGCCAGCCGCGCCAGTCTGGTGTTGCTGAATGAACCGCTTGCCAGCACCGACCACGTTTCGGCCCGTACCTTGAGCCGTGAATTATTGGGCGGCTTGCGACTATTAGGGGCGCGGGCGATTTACGTGACCCACTTGCTTGAACTGGTCGAGGATAGCGTGACGCTTTCCGCCAATGCACCCGGCCCGGCTATCGTCAGCCTTGTTGCCGGAGTCAATGGTCGGCATGGCAACGGCAAAGACCCATCTCCAACCTACACTATCCAACCCGGTCAGCCTTATACGCTGGGTTATGCCGCCGAACTCGCCCGTCAGCACGGTCTGAGCCTTTCCCAGATTGCTGAAACCTTGCGCGAACGCGGCCTGACTTCTTGATAATTACCCGGTAATCGCCAGCGTGCGTGATTTGAGGCGTGGCACTGACTCGATCAGGAAATTGCCCGCCAGTGCGTCGGTTTCGAGCGATTGGTATTCTTCCAGCCGACCATCGTCTACCATTTCGGCGGCGCGTGGGTCAATCGGCAGACAGGCCAGTAACGGCCCTCCGGCGGCTTCCGCCAGTTCCTTGCCCCGGCTTGGCCCAAACAAATGCAGCTTTTTGCCACTATCCGGCGAGACAAAATAGCTCATGTTCTCGACCACACCCACAATCGGCGTGTGCATCTTTTCCGCCAGCCGAATCGCTTTCTTGACCACACTCATTGCCAGCACCTGTGGCGATCCAACCAGTATTATGCCGTTGGTCGGAATGGATTGCATTACCGTTATGGCGGCATCACTTGTGCCGGGCGGCAAATCCAGCAATAGATAATCGAGTTCGCCCCACAGTGTATCATTGTAAAAATCTTTAATCATTTTGCTGATGAGCGGCCCGCGCCAGATAATCGCATCGTCTTCGCTCTCCACAAAATAAAGGCTGGAAACGATTTTGATGCCCTGGGCGCTCATCACCGGGATAATCTTGCCGTCGTCCGCCTGGGCAGGGCGGGCTTCGGTGCCAAAGGTGCGCGGAATACTCGGCCCGGTAATATCGGCATCCAGAATACCGACGCGCTTGCCCAATCGGTTCAGACCAATCGCCAGTTCACTGGTCACAAAAGATTTGCCGACCCCGCCTTTGCCGCTCACTACCGCAATAATTTTCTTGATACGGCCCGTCGTAGCATCTTCCGTCCCCGGCGTAACTGGCATCAGCCCGCCCGTTTTGATTTCAGGGAAGGAGGCGGGGTCGCGGATTACCAGATTCAAATCAGCCAGCACTGGCTCAGGGTCAATTTTATGCTTCCACGCTCCCAGCTCCACCGTATCGAACGCCGCTACCGAGCAGGTGACACAGCCCAACCCGTGCCGCGCAAATACCCGTATTGTATCGGGATATTTCTCGACCACCTGCTTTATTATCATGTCCGGGGTAATAATTAATTCTTCCATGTTTTCCTAAAAGTCTTATCGCCTCAAGCTGAAAATCTGAGCTTGGAATTGTTACGCGATGAAAGTTCGCCCTGGAATAAATTCCGGGCTACGTAGCTCAAGTGGTTTGAAAACCACTGATTACGAAATGGTCTAGCCCCGTATCCAGTGGATTTTAATCCACTTGAGCTATGTAGCCCGGAATTTATTCCAGGGCGGGCCAACACGAGACACCAATTTCAAGTTTAAATCCTTAACTTGACTTGATACTATGGGGCGAATGCAATTAGTCCCTACGAGAATAAAATTTAACGATTACTGCTCAAGGATTGCCGGGTGGCACAAGTGTTTCTAATTCGGCAACCAATGGCGGAAGCTCGTTTGTAATAGCACTCCACACAACACCATAATCTACATTCAAATAATCATGCGCCATTCGATGACGTATCCCGATAAGCTGATGCCAGGGAATTTGCGGATGAGCTGTCCTGAAAGCTTTTGAGGTATTACTAGACGTGTCATCCATCACCCCAAGTAACCGCGTCAGAGCAAGCCTTAATATTTCATCATTATCGTAGTCCTGACGATTTTTGCCTTGCATAAACCCCTGAATTTTATAAGCCTGATCAAGCATATGCCCAATGTAGACTAAATCATCATGTTTTGACATATTGCACCTGTGCGTCCGCTAAAACCTGGTCACGGATACGATGATTTAAGAATCCCTCGGTTACTAAATCAATTTTGCGACCACCTAATATGCCTGATAGCTCTTCTTCCATATCATAAAGAGTGAAAAAAGTTGGGCCATGCGCTGGATCGAATTCTACCAGCACATCAATATCACTTTCCGGCCTGAAATCATCCCGCAGCACCGAGCCGAACAGCGACAAGCGGCGAATATGATGTTTCTGGCAAAACTCAGCAATCTCTTCTTTTGGTACAGTTATTTCACTAAGCATTTTTCTTTTCTGCCTTACTGAAAACTGAAAACTGACAACTCTCTTTCTATTATACCCTATCATCCGAACCGTGCAGCCATTCTGACGTTTGCGAGATAAGCTGACCCAGGGTATCGCGGCGGGCGGGCAAGGGTGGCAACGAGTTCAGGAAGAGCGGGCCGTAGCTCTTGCGGGTCAGGCGACTATCCAGCATAATTACCGCGCCAGGCGACTCAAGTCCGGTCAGCAAACGCTCAAAGGCTTGCCGGAAGCGCAAAATCGTGCGCGGCAAGCTATATTGCACAAACGGGTCGTCGAACAGACGGCTCTCGTTGCGGGCGGCAAAAAGCGGGTCGCTGGGCGGGTCGAAGGGCAATTTGCTAATTGCCAGCGTATTAAAGAGAGTAGCGTTGTTCAGGCTATCGTCCTGATTAAAATCGTTGGCTTCCCAATAATTTAGGGTACTGAGCAATAGTGAACGGGGTGTGTTCTTAAAGCGTTCCATAATGCTGCGGCGGGTGCCGTCCAGTCCCTGCCCCAGCACCAGAATATTTTCTGCTTCGAGGGCGCGTTGGACTGCTTTATAGGTTAATCGCAAGCCACTATTGGACGAGAACAGCACCAGCGTCCGACCCTTAGAACTGCGGGCCAGTTCCATTACATACTGGTCAACGCTTTTCTGATAGTTAGGCTGGCTTGGTTCGGGCATGTCGGTTGGTAAATAAAGCAACATATTTGAATAATCGCGTTCGGGTGGCATTTGCACTTCGCGAGTTTCATAGTCGCGCAAGCCCAATCGCTCCTTGATGAACGAGAAATCGCCGTCGGTGGTCAGGGTCGAGCTAATCAGCGCCACGCTTTTTTTCTGGCTGAACAAATGCTTATCCAGGGCCGGACCAACCTGCAACGGCTGGCAGAAAATACTGACCAGCCCGGTGCGCGGATGCGAAGCGACCCAGAAAACATTCGCCGGGTCGCCGCCCTCGAAACCATCGGTCATGCGGTTGAGCAAATTGTTCGACTGGTTGACATAATAATCTAAGTCGAGCTTCAGCCATTCGTAATCGTGCAATTGCATTTTCAGGGCATTACATTCTTCGCGCAGATTGAGCAGCAAATAATAAAGCTCTTCCCAGTTATTTTTGAAAGCTTCCCAGGGGCCAGCCAGTTCATTCCACAAATTGCTGCCCCGGAAACGTCCGTCGAGCCGGATACGCCCGTCGCCCTGCCCGGTTTCGTGGTTACGTTGCGTCAGGATGGTGGTGAGTTCTTGCAACAGCACGCCCGTCGCGTTGCGGGCTAACTCTACCTGGGCCGCGCCTTGCTTCTGGAAAGCTATCAGCAAATCTTTGGCGGCTTGCGAAGTATCGTTGCCAAAGTAGCGGCTCAGGCTATGCAAAAAGCCGTTGTGACCGCCGCCGGGTTGCCAGGTTATCGGGCGGCTGACCCAATCCAGAAAATCGAACAGACTGCTGGGGGTAATGACCGAGCCGAACTGTCGCCCGGCTTCATCCTCAAAATGGTGAGCCTCATCAATAATCAGGTAATCGTATTGGGGCAGCGTTCCGGCCTCTCCCTGCAAATCGGCCAGCACCAGCGCCTGGTCAGCGATGATGACGTGCGCGCCACTGGCCCGTTCGCGGGCGCGGTAGAAGAAACATTGCTTGCGCTGTTCGCAATATCCATTCAGGCAGAGCAATTTCTGGCTATTGAAGCGCGACCAGAGCCGTTCCAGATTAGTAATCCGTAGCTCGGCGCTATCTCCGACGGTGGTGTTAGGTAGCCAGATTAGCACCCGAATCAGCATTTTTCGTTCGTCTACTGTCAGGGCTTCGGTCTTACGGAAAATTTCCCAGCGTCGCAGGCACAAATAGTTGTTTTGTGGTTTTACCGTGGTGGCGTAAAAAGGCGGCTTTTCCTCGCCCCGGCGTTTTTTGTCGCGACGCGACCCGCCCGTTTCGGCTACTACCAGCGCTTGTTGTAATTCGGGAATCAGGCGGCTAATCAGCCGTTCGCGTTGCGCCTCGCTATTGACGGCGATAACTACGCTTCGCCCCTGTTCAAGCGCCGTTCGCACTGCGGGAAGTAGAAAACCGTTGGCCCGTTCGCGCTCGTTGCCTGGCACTTCTAATAGAAGGTGCTGTTCATTCTCGAAGGCTTCTTTGATAGTATGTCCGATACCCTCGACGCGCTGCCCGTATTTGTCGGGCGGGGGTGCAGGCGGGTTAGTATTGGGCAGCAACGGGGCGGGCGCTTCTTGCGGTATCAGGAACATAACATCCAGGTCGTCCGCCGCCTGGCCCGCCTTGTTCTTCTCCGCCAGTTGCTGCTTTAGTTTTGCGCCCAGGTTGCCGAGTGCGCCACCGCCAAAACTTTCTTCGGCCTGTTCCTGGTTCTCAATGGCATCACTGAAAAGCTGGCGCAAGGGCCAGTTCGGTAATTCTTTCGCCACCCGCTCTACTTCGCGCAAAACTTGGGGCGGCAATTCTTCTATTTTCCCGGCCAGCCCTGCAAAGACGTGCATCGCCATCAGCGTGTCCGCCATGGCCCGGTGCGCTTCGCCCACGTTCACTTCCAGCGCTCCCGCCACCGCTACCAGACTATAGTTGCCCATCTGCGGCAAAAGTAGCGTCGCCAGTTCGTAAGTATCTATCGCGGCGTTTTTCACCTCGAAACTGTGCCGGGCCAGAAAACCAATGTCGCTCTCTATCGAGTGGCCCACAATCGGAAAGTTACCCAAAAACTCGCGCAGCCGCTCTTCAATCTCCCTAAAACTCGGCGCGTGCTGCACATCGGCCTGCGAAATCCCGGTCAGGTGAGTAATCTTGTAGGGAATGGCGTTTTTCGGCTTTACATAAGTCTGCCACGAGTCTAGCACTCGCGTCACTCCGCCCCGCTCCAACCGAAATTTTACGACAGCGACTTCGATGACCTCGCCGCTATCAGCATCTACGCCCGTACTCTCGGTATCAATCGCCACGTAAATTCGCCCGCGTGTTGTTTCGGGGTTGGCTTTTGGCTCTGGTCGCCCGGTTCGCTCTCGTTCCGGCTGGCGGAAATTTCCGCGCCGCTGTTCCACACTCATTTTCTTCAGGTGTCCTTTATAGCGTTTAGGATTAAAGTTTCAAGTTCCAGGTTTCAAGTTATTATTTCAAATCAGTGCAGGGTTTTTGCTTATTCTACACTTCCAAATACAAACTTATGCTTCAAAATTAGACATTCGGGAACTTGGAACTTGAAACCTGGAACTTGAAACTTGGCGTTCCTTCCTCAAGGAAGGGCCAGATTTGGTCGAGACTTTCGATGCGGATGGCGCGCTGCAACGGCGTTAGCGCCCCTTTTTTCTCGATGTGGAGTTGCTCGTTGCGACGGTCTAGCCAGAGCGCGGCGATTCCGGCATTCCATGCTCCTTCTATGTCGGCGGTGAAGGTATCACCGATGTGCAGAGCTTCGGCGGGCTTTGCGCCGATTTGCGACAGGGCCGTCTCGAAAATGCGCGTCTGGGGTTTGGGGCAGCCGACCCGCGCCGATACTATAATCGTATCGAAATAATGCGCCAGATTAAGCTGTTCGCATAATTCGGGCAGATGCCAGCTCCAATTGCTGATGATGCCGAGCCGATAGCCTTCTGCTTTCAATTGTTCCAGCACGCCGCGAGTTTCGGGATAAAGCGCGTAAGTTGTCGGGTTTTCAAATGCCTCGATAATATTCCAGAAAATCGTATCGTGAATATCGGGATGAATACCCAGCCGCTCCATCACCCGCACTTCGATGGCGCGCTGCCAGGCCCGGTCGCCTTCCAACGTTCCGGGGTAGGTAGCAGTCGCATCTTCCTCGGATACGATGCCCCAGCTATAGGCAATTGCCTGCTCCACCTCGCCGAGCGGCAAATCGTAGCCCGCCTTTTGGAACACACGATGATAGACCGCCTCGTAGGTCGGGTTTAGACCTACCAGCGTCGAACCCATGTCAAAAAAGACGGTGGTATATTTTTTTTGGTCTGTCAAGAAAAGGATGCGCTTTCTAGCTGCCGGTAAGTAAAAATCTCACAACACTCTGTCCATAGGCACACGAACAGATCGCTCATTGTGCCTGCCCCAAATGATAACCTAAAGCGCCCCGTAAGTCAACGAAATTTTCATTCTTCCTTGCATCGTCAGGGTCAAATAATATATAATTTTAATCGGACAAACTTTTGCAGTATCCCATTACCCCCTTGGTTTTTCTTAGGGGTTTGATTTATCAAACCCGATTGCGCCTGAAAGGTTTATTTTATGAACGAAGAACAAATTCAGAAATTAATTAAACAGCAATACGATTTGTTGAGTGAGTACGGCTCGAAAATTTATCTTGAGACCAGCCCACTTCAACGGGCCAACGCTGAACGTGAGCGAGACATGGTTTTAGCCAATATTCGTAAACTTGAGCAAGAATTGGCTGAGTTAAGAAACCGACCAGCAGCACCACCGCCAGCGCCGAGCCAGATTAAACCCTCGTCCAAATTTGCCGCCCTTGTGCCGGAATTTAGCGACGGGATGCAGCAACTTGATTTTGCCGGAGAACTGCTAAAGTGTGAAGCATTGGGCAACCCGCAGAAACGGGCGCTCGTAATTAGCCTGTTGCCTGAGCAGATTCAGTACAATATTGAGGTGGCGGCTGTACCCAACGTATATGTTGCTAATATTGTGGCTGCCTGTGACCGCTATGAAAACGGGTTGGCCCGGCTATTAGAAGCTGTCCATCGAGTAGAGGGCGATACAAAAGCCTGGGGCAAGTTGGTAACTTACCTGCAAGGATTAGCCCATTGAGCTAAGGTAGCATAAAGAATTAACTTCCGGCTATGGTAGGGGCGAATCGCATACGCCCTTTAGACCCGACACAACGTTCGAGGGCGTATGCGGTTCGCCCCTACGAAAAAACGGGAATTTAATGTTTAGCGTTGCCTAAATAAAAATATTTTCATTTCATTGTTGGCTCAAGCTGGAAGGAATTTGAAAACGGACTGAGCAATTTGCAAAAAGCTGGAATTGCTTGCACGAATCTTGCAGATGTAATTATAGAGTAACCTAAATGTGGGCAAAATGTTAGGAAATTGTCATCCAATTGTTACGCGGGCGTAATGTGAAAAGGTATACAATACGAGTATACGTAAAGCTCGTATCAGTTGCAGTAGCTTCGTGTGATTAGCGTTGAAGTTTGGAGAACCTTTCTTTTATTTCTAATGGATGAGTGCGGTCAACCTGGCTAGGCCGGTTGGGGTTTTAAGGGTTACTGGGACAGGAGTTTCTTATGTCAGCTCTCAATGGTCGGATACTGGTCGGGCGTAGCGGCCACCAGTACTGCATAGAAGAGCCACTGGATTTGGACGAGTTGGGATCCCCCAAAGGGGCGATGGCACGGGTTTTTCGCGTGCTAGATTTACAGACTTCCGGGCAGCTTGCCGCTAAAATCATTAATCCCCGTTTGCTCGATGATGAACCCGAAATCCGAAACCGTTTCCTGGCTCAATTCTATAAAGAAGCTCGCATTATGGAAGAGCTTCACCATCCCAGCATTGTTACACTCCACGATTATAATACCGATGGCGATTTGCCTTTCTTAGTAATGGATTATATTCAAGGCGAAACGCTGGACGATTGTCTGCGCCGCGAAGGTCGCCTCGATTTTGCTGCGTCGGTTGATATTTTAGCGCCAGTGATGCAAGCGCTGGCCTACGCCCATTCGCGGGGCGTAGTTCACCGCGATATAAAACCATCCAATATTCTTTTATCTACCGAGGGCCGGGCTTACCTCACCGACTTTGGAATTGCCCGCGCTGCCCAGGAAAGTGGCCTGTCCAGCCGTACCGCCCTCACGCTCGGCTCGTACCAGTTCGGTACGCCTATGTATATGGCTCCCGAACAAGCCTTGCGTCTGCCCGAAACGATTGGGCCGCGCACCGACCAGTATTCGCTTGGCGTAGTGGCCTGGCGGATGTTAGCCGGGCGCTATTATCTGGCCCGCACCGATGCCAAAGATAGCAGCGATTACACCAGCATGGTTGTCGGCAGCAAACCCTTGACCCTTTCGCGCTTTGCGCCCAGCGTACCGCCCCGTGCCGAACTCGCTATCGCTCGTTCGCTTTCCAAAAGCCCGACTGACCGGTTTGATGATATTGCCGAATTTTGCGAAGAAATGACCAAAGCGCTGGTCAATCCCGACTGGACGCACCTGCCTGACCCGCTTTCCGGCTGGGACGAACCAGCCTGGCTGGTGACAGGCAACCAATCACAGGCCCGTATTGCCGCCCGCAAAGAACTGGAATCGGCCCAGGCTTTGCCCGCGCCCGCGCCGCAGGCCCAGGAAACCGAAGAGGAAGACATTTCCTGGTATCCTTCCAAGAAAACCGAGCCGAGTTTACAGACTCAAGCCCACTCACCCCAGCTCGATATGGCCTGGCTGGATAGTTTTGAGCAGCAAGAGCGTTCTTCTACCCAGCCGCTCGATTTAACTTTGCCCGATTGGTTTGAATCGAAAGCTACTACCCCCATGAAAGCTTCGGGGGCGCTTCCGGCCCGACCCCAATCTGCCCCGCCGTCGTCGGTGGCTGCTCAGGACACTAATTTGCTCAACAGCCTTCGCGCCAGAGCCGAGCAAGCACCTGTGGCTCTCCCTAAAGAAAAAGAAGGCGCTGCCTCGGCTGACCCCTGGGTGTTAAAGCCGATAGATTATCCTGGCGCTGAAGCTGCACCGGGCCGCTACCGCCTGAACTGGAATAGTGCCAAAACGCAAGAAAAATGGGCCTACGATGCGATTGGTCGTCGCTTGCGGGGTCGTCCGCCACTCTTTTTGATGGTACTCTGGCCCATTCTGTGCGCTGCTTTGATTAGCGTTTTTGTAATTGCAACTGATTTTCCCTGGTATGTCCGCATCCCGCTTGCCATAGCGATTGCGACTTTATTGACCTTGCCTTTCTTGTTGGGCTGGTGGAGCAGCGCTTCCTCGCTCAAGGGCCATCAGCCAGTTATTGTAACGGGCTGGCTAACCGAAGTGGGCGGGCCAACCAAAAAATCTGGCAATAAGCTAATTCTAAAAGAGGGCCGCTCCTCGGCGGGCCATCCCGACCCCTGCACTCTAAGTATTGCGCCCAGCCGCGAACGGGCTGCCAATCCTGACACGCTTTATATTTGCCGACTTTGGGATCGCGATAGAATCGAACTTCCCGCCAGCGCGCTCAACCAACGGGTTGCTGTCGCTACTATCCACAACAAGCGCGGCCCTGGTGTCAGCGTAGTAGGTATCAAGGTTTTGTAGATTTTGCACAATAAAGAAAGCGGCCTTGAGGGTCGCTTTTTTTTGTGCAATGCAAATCCAGTAATTTTTAGTCTAAAGCCCAGGTTATTAAAATAATTTATTATTTAGGTTACGATAATGTATCAACAATATTGGCATATATTATGCTATCTACCCTAGCATAGTACAAGTAGCAGATGTATAATGTAACTAATGATATTGGTAGCAAGAGAGGCTCACCTAGCCTCCAAAATGGGTAAAGTTATAGCAAGCAAAAGCGAAGGAGAAGCACTTTTTATGAATATATTACAACAAGAGCCTGCCCAATCCGCTCAATCGCTGGCCCGCCGACGGACGACGGTTGACCTTTCCAACCCGGAATTAAGCCTCACTCCGCACCAGTTTTTCGAGCAAGCCTTTCCTGATGTACTGGAAAAAGGTCGGATAGCGGCGGCAACGATGGCTCAAATACTGGAAGGCCATCGGGTGCGGCGGACTTATTTCTTAGGCACGCTGGAAGCGCCTGACCGTCCTTCGGTAGTGTTCCAGGTGGCAAAAATTAGCATGGAAGAAGCCGGACTGGTCAGGGTCTACGATGTCAAAGGCACTATCCGCGAGTTCCCGGCCCTCATGTTTAACTTTGTCTACCGTGATGACGCTAAGGCAGTGAGTTGCATCTGCCAGGAATACACCGTCGTGCTGGAACGAGTAGATTAGTTTCAATTAGAAAGTGGGCTAACTCAAATAAAAAAGGCGCTGTCGGAAGCAGCGCCTTTTTTATTACCTGATTTATTCCGCACCTGAACCCGACGAAAATGCACCACCAAGACACGGAGAAAGACGGAGAAGAAGAAAAACTTTAAATCCCTCTGTGTCCTCTGTGGTGAATTATTCTAAGGTCTCAGCCTAAATTCGTGGCCCGGCGGCTTTAACGCCATCCGAGGCGTGCGCCGCGTATTGCTGGAAATTCTCGGCAAAAAGGCTGGCGAGGTGGCGGGCTTTGGCATCGTAAGCCGCGCCGTCCTGCCAGGTGTTGCGCGGCTGCAATACTTCTGCCGGAACATCGGGACATTCGTCGGGAATTGCCAGCCCAAAGAGCGGGTCGGTGGTATAGCTCACCTGGTTCAACTTGCCGTTCAGGACGGCCCGCACCATTGCCCGTGTATACTTGATGGACATCCGCTTGCCCACGCCATAAGGCCCGCCGCTCCAACCTGTGTTAATTAGCCAGCAATTGACCTCGTGCTTGGCAATCCGTTCTCCCAACAACCGGGCATAGACTGTCGGGTGATGCACCATAAACGGCGCGCCAAAGCAGGTGCTAAAGGTCGCCTGTGGCTCGGTAACGCCTTTCTCGGTTCCGGCTACCTTTGCGGTGTAGCCGCTCAAGAAATGGTACATGGCCTGCTCCGGTGTTAGTTTCGCAACGGGCGGCAATACCCCAAAAGCATCTGCCGTCAGCATAATAATATTTTGGGGATGGCCCGTCATGCCGCTCGGCTCGATATTGGGGATAAAATCAAGCGGGTAGGCCGCCCGTGTATTTTCGGTCAGTTCGGCGCTATCCAGGTTCAGCTTGCGGGTGGTCGGGTCAATCACCACATTTTCCAGAATTGTACCGAACATCTGGGTGGTGGCGTAAATCTCCGGCTCGGCACTGGCCGAAAGATTAATTACTTTAGCGTAGCAGCCGCCCTCGAAATTAAAGACCCCGTTATCGCTCCAGCCGTGTTCATCGTCGCCGATTAGCTTGCGCTCCGGGTCGGCAGAAAGAGTGGTTTTGCCCGTTCCGCTCAAGCCAAAGAAAATCGCTACGTCATCGGCCTGACCAACGTTGCAGCTACAGTGCATCGAAAGCACCCCCTGTAGCGGCAGCAAATAGTTGAGCAGAGTAAAGACGCTCTTTTTAATTTCTCCGGCGTAGGAAGTGCCGCCGATTAGCACCAACCTTTTGGCGAAATTCACAATAATAAAGGTGCTACTGGCAGTCCCATCGCGGGCGGGGTCGGCCTGAAAATTAGCCGCATCAATAATGGTGAATTGCGGCGCGAAATTTTCCAGGTCGGCGCGTTCGGGCCGGATAAACAGATTGTTGGCGAAAATGGCTTGCCAGGCGTACTCGGTAATCACCCGAATCGGCATTTTGTAGGCCGGGTCTGCCACTACGTACAAATCCTCGGCATAAAGCTGGCGCTGTTGCATGTATTCTGCGACGCGCTCGTACAAGGCATCGAATTTTGCTGCATCAAACGCTTTGTTGACCTTGCCCCAATTGATATGTTCTTCGCTGCCCGGCTCTTTCACGAAAAATTTATCGTTGGGCGAACGGCCCGTGTGCTTGCCAGTGGTCACTACGAGCGGCCCGCCAAACGCGATAATGCCTTCGTTGCGGCCCATTGCCGCTTCGTACAGTGCCGGAATTGCTAAATTTTTGGCGGCTTTGCTCAAATCTAAATTTGGCTGATTTTCGGGGTCGGGGGTAGTTTCGCGTCCTATATCCAGAATTTGCATTGGAAAAGTCCTCCTTGTTTTGCTAATGAACTGCTGTGTTCATTCTTCATGAGCAGCCTTCGGCGGCTCACTCTACTTTTTGCCAAGCCACGCTGCCCGCCAAAACGTTCGTGAGTACTTTGCAGTGTGGGCATTATACTGTTTTTTGGTAATTTGACAAGCTTTTGTCACGCTGTACCAAACTGCGAAATAAAATTATCTGAGAACCATTTTACACTAAAATAAATTTTTCACAAGCTCTTTACTTTACATAAAGCTAAAATTTACCATAATTTTATTTTATATTTACCATTACAATATCAAATTAAAAAAGGCGTGGATGATATTGCTATCATCCACGCCCCTTTTTAATTTACCTATAACGCTTCAAGGAGCAGCGTCACCTCATATTTCAATCCCCTACGGAGATTATAGTTCCCTGCAACTTGCTGGGCCGATTTCAATAAACTGCCTTCCACTGAGAGTTTCAATCCCCTACGGAGATTATAGTTCCCTGCAACATGAAATGTCCATGTCCATATTGTGAGAGTACCAATAGTTTCAATCCCCTACGGAGATTATAGTTCCCTGCAATGACTTAGCTTTAGCGGTGGCGGCGGTCAATTCATCGTGTTTCAATCCCCTACGGAGATTATAGTTCCCTGCAACTGCTCTTGGTCGAGGAAGTAGTTACGGCGGCTTCAATGTTTCAATCCCCTACGGAGATTATAGTTCCCTGCAACGTGGGCCAAGCTTTGAAACTGGTTCCGCACCGACTGGTTTCAATCCCCTACGGAGATTATAGTTCCCTGCAACTTTGAGGCAAGAAAAAGACCATCCCTGGGCCGGGTCTACCGATTGGGAGAGCCTGGTAGCCCCGCTTTTCAATGCAACTCCACTACCCAAACAGCGGGCCGATGCCAGAGTACGTGTGCTTTTTCATTCTCCAACCACTTTCAAAGCGGCTGCCCGCTCTTTGCCCTTACCTTTACCGCCGCAGCTTTTTGGCAGTCTAGCCTCACGCTGGAACAATTTTAGTCCCGTACCGCTGGACGAAGCTTTTGCCAGTTTTGTCGAAGCCGAAGTTTCAATTAGTGCTTTTCAATTACAAAGCGAACTGGCTTTGTTAGAAGGTGGCAGAAAGGGGCCTAAGTTGGTTTGCTTTCGAGGTTGGTGTGAGTACACTTCTTTTGCCAGGGATTCAGAATGGTCACTGGCTTTACAGATGTTAGGCAAATTTGGCTTTTACAGTGGAGTTGGCTACAAAGCTACCATGGGATTTGGTCAGCTTCGTTGTGTTTAATTCACCTGGGGTGAGCGTCAGTTTTTTGCACTGGGGTCAAGCCAACCCGGACGTGAACGGCCGGGCAAAAAATTTCGGCTCATTTGTTTTTCGCCCGGACGTTCACGTCCGGGTTTTGCTGACTCACTCAATGAACCTTGTAAAATTTGACAAGGAATTGCTTAACTGTTAACATAATCCGCAACAATTGAATATAAAAAAGACTACGAACAGGAGGAGTAAGTCCTCGACACCGATAGAGAACGAGGGTCAATGGCTGGAAGCCCTCGGTGGCATGGATAGGACTGAACGTAGCCTGGGAGTCTCGCCCCCGAAAAATATTAACAAAGTAAGGAGCGACGGAAAACGGCCCGTTAACGCCAAGAAGATTTACGATTTACGATTTACGATTTACGATTATTTCATTGGGATTTAATCGTAAATCGCGGGTACCCTGTGGGTGCGTAAATCGTAAATAAATTAAGGTGGTACCACGTAAGGCTTGCCCTTTCGTCCTTTGCTGGATGATGGGGTTTTTTGTTTTAAAGAAAATCTTTGCATCGGTCACACCTCATAAATGGGCCTGACCAATGGAAGCGCAAGTTTTAGCTTTGAGCAGGAATTTTGCTTTTTCTTTAGCTTTTGAAATTTTTTTGCAAAAAAATTTCAAAAGCTAAAAGTTTCTCTTTTCTGGTTTTTGACTTTTGCAAAAAATCAAAAACCAGAAGATTTCGGCTTTTTGTAATGTGAAGAAAGAGGCGGAGGAATAATAAAATGAGCGAATTAATAGATAGTGGCGAACTTGAGAAAAGCGAAAAGAAAGAAATGGACAAAGCCTATAATCCGCAGGCGGCTGAGAAAAAATGGTACGATTTTTGGGAAAAGCAAAATTATTTTACGCCACAAATAAAAGAAGGGTCTGCCCCTTTTACGATTATTATGCCGCCGCCCAATGTGACGGGCGCGCTGCATATAGGACACGCCCTGACGGTGGCGGTGGAGGATGCCCTGATACGCTGGCATCGGATGTGCGGCGAAGTAACGCTATATTTGCCGGGCAGCGACCACGCCGGAATCAGTGGCGAAACGGTGGTCGAAAAACTTTTGCTGGAAACCGAAGGCAAAACCAAAAACGATTTGGGCCGCGAAGAATTTTTGAACCGGGTGTGGGATTGGATGCACAAGTACCGCGACGTAATTGACGACCAGTTGCGGGCGCTGGGGGCAAGCTGCGACTGGACGCGCAAGTGCTTCACGATGGACGCTGGCCCCCAAAAGGCGGTGCGTAAAGTTTTTAAGACCTTGTTTGATGAAGGCTTGATTTACCGGGCCGAGCGCATCGTGAACTGGTGTCCCGGCAGCCTGACCGTTATCAGCGATTTGGAAGTGGATATGGAGGAAGAAGACGGCTTTCTCTGGCACATTCGCTACCCGGTGCAAGGCGAGGAAGGCCGCTTTGTAACCGTTGCCACCACCCGTCCCGAAACCATGCTCGGCGATACGGCGGTGGCGGTCAACCCGAACGATGCCCGTTACAAAGATTTGGTTGGCAAAATGCTGCTGCTGCCGCTCATGCACCGCGAAATTCCGATTGTGGCGGACGAAGGGGTGGAGAGCGATTTTGGGACGGGCGCGGTCAAAGTTACCCCCGGTCACGACCCGCTCGACTTTGAAATCGGGCAGCGCCATCATTTGCCCATCATCAACATTATGAACCCGAACGCCAGCATTAACCAGAACGGCGGCGCGTATGCCGGATTAGACCGCTTTGTGGCCCGCAAACAGGTCGTTAAGGATTTGGAAGCGGCGGGCCTGTTGATCAAGACTGAGCCGTACCGCCATAGCGTGCCGTACAGCCAGCGCGCCGGAGTGCCGATTGAGCCGTTGGTGAAAGAGCAATGGTGGGTGAAGATTGGGCCGTTAGCCCAGCCTGCCCTCGAAGCGGCCCAGGACGGACGCTTGAAGTTTGTGCCGGAGCGTTTCAAAAAAACCTATACCGACTGGCTGGAAAACATCCACGATTGGCCGGTCTCGCGCCAGCTTTTTTGGGGACATCGCATCCCGGTCTACTTCTGCAACAATTGCAACAAGGCCAGCGCCACCGCCGAAGAAACGTTGGCGAAGTGCGACCATTGCGGCAGCACCGACATCTGGCAAGACCCTGATGTGCTGGATACCTGGTTCAGCAGTGGCCTGTGGCCCTTCTCGACACTGGGTTGGCCCGACCAGACGGCAGATTCGGCCTATTTTTATCCCGGTTCGGTTATGGAAACTGGCTACGACATTATCTTCTTCTGGGTGGCCCGTATGGTGATGTTCGGGATGCACTTTATGGGCGACGTGCCTTTTCACACCGTCTATTTGCACGGGTTGGTGCGCGACGAGAAGGGCGAGAAGATGAGCAAGAGCAAGGGCAACGTGGTTGACCCGCTCGAAACCATTAACGAATTTGGCTCGGATGCACTACGCTTTACTTTGCTCACCAGCAGCACGCCCGGCAACGATAGCAAAATGTCGCGTACCAAATTGCTGGACAGTCGCAACTTCGCCAACAAAATCTGGAACGCCACCCGCTTTATCACCTTGAGCGGTACGTCGGAATTGAACTATCAAGCGCCAAAGCTGGAAACCGATGCGCCGTTGGCTGACCGTTGGATTGTCAGCGAATATTTTATGCTGGTGGGCGAGGTAAACCGCTTGCTCGAAGCCTATCAGCTTGGTGAAGCGGGCCGCTTGATTTACGATTTTCTGTGGGGCGAGTTTTGCGATTGGTATATCGAAGCCGCCAAGTTACGGCTGAATAGTGCCGATGCTGCCGAAAAGCGCCGGGTGCAGGCTACCCTGACGGGGGTGCTGGAAGGGGCGTTGCGTTTGCTGCATCCTTTTATGCCGTTTGTCACCGAAGAACTATGGCACAATTTGCCGCACGAAGGCGAAAGCCTGATTGTCGCACCCTGGCCGCAGCCAGACGAGAGCCAGATTGACCGGGCCGCTTTAGCCCAGTTCGAGGCACTACGCCAGGTTATTCGCGGTATTCGCAACGCCAAGACCGAAGCAAAGGTCGAAAACAAGAAAGTCGCCGCGATTGTGCTGGCAAAGCCGCAACTAAAAGAACTATTCGAGCGTGAAGCCGAAACGCTGGTGCGGTTGGCGGGAGTTGAGGCCCAAAAACTGACCATCACCGATACGCTGCCGACTCCACCCGCTCAGGCGCTGGCGCTTGTCACCGATGCAGCGACGGTCTATCTACCGCTCTCCGGCTTGCTCGATCTGGAAGTTGAACGGACGCGGCTGGCTAAAGAAATCGAGGAAGCCCAGCGCGAAATAGAAAAGAGCGAGAAGATGCTTGCCAATCCCAATTTTGCCGAGCGCGCTCCGGCGGCAGTGGTTGGCAAGGAGCGCGAAAAACTGGCGACGGCCCAGGAGCGGCTGGCAAAATTGGCACAGAGATTAAAAGATTTAAACTAATTATGCCAATTTTGTCATTTAGGCCGAACTAATCGAATATTCATTGTATCTATTCTATTTTGGGGTTATAATACATTCATAACGTACTCAAGTATACCGACGGTAGGTTACTTCACCTGCCGTTAAACGCTCAAGTTAATATCAAGTTTTATGTCTAATCAATGGAGTGAGAAGTTAACCCCATCGGCCTGGTGAGTTTAGAGTGGAGAAAAGTAGTGAATGCACGTATTCTGGTAATTGACGATGATATTGCTATTCGTGAATTGCTCACGCTGATTTTAAGTGAAGAAGGCTACCAGGTTATCGAGCAAAGCGCTTTTTGTGGCCTCGACCCTATTCTAGCAGTTCGGCCCGATTTGATTTTGCTGGATGCAAGAATGCCTCGGATGAGTGGCATCGAAGCCAGTCAACTAATCAAAAAGCATCCTCGAATGAGCAATGTTCCAATAGTTGCCATGTCCGCTTCTAGTCCGAAAGAGCTTGCGGCGATGCAATGCGATGCCTATATTCTAAAACCCTTCGATGTAGATAATTTGCTCCATCAAGTTGAAAAGGTGCTTAAACACAAGCGAAGCTATCTTGAACCTGTTGTGGGATAGCTAATTTTAAGCTGGAAATTATTTGTAAACACAAATTCTGTTTTGACAAAGTAGGCCATTGGCCTATTTTTTAATTCTCACCAATTAGTGCATTTCAGAGACCCATCTGTTATAATTGAGTTATCGGATAAAATAGCTGAATTTCTAGGTCTAGGCTGGAACAAAAACCAAAAATGAACCCTCGTTATCGTGGCTATTATGATGAGCCAAAAAGTATTTTTAGCGGCGCTTTAGGCTGGTCTATCCTGCTCGGTTTTGGGCTGGTGGTAGTTTTTGCCATTTTTGCCGTTATGGGCGGTATTCGCAAAGCCCCTAATATAAATGTGGTAGATGTAAACGGGTTGGGCGCGGTTATTAATGCCCAAATCGTGGGGCAGGTTAACCCTGCTACCGGCGTTAGCCTGAGTTTCCCGGCGATTTCGCAGCGTGACAAGCTTCAGTATCAAAACGAAGCCGAATGGCGGCAGTGGAGCGCCAGCGCTTGCTCGGCTTCGGCAGTAGCTTCGGTGCTGAATGGCTTTGGCAAAAACGTCAAAGTGACCGATGTGTTAAATTTGATGCGCGATGAAGGAGCGATTAGCTCTAGCGGCGGGCTTTTTCGCTATGGCGTGTTTAATTCCATCGGGGCTAAATACGGCCTGAAAGTGCGGTACAGCGAAAGCAAAGATTTAGACCAGCATTTCGACTCGATTATGAACGCCCTTCAAAAAGGCTACCCAGTTGTCATCAATATCCAGGACAATACCTATTTCCCCAACGGGCATTTTATCGTTGCCGTCCGTAGCAACGCCGATAATACTATTTCGGTTATCAACCCCGATCCCGCTCCCGGTAAGCCAGTCTCGCAGGAATGGTCGCGCGACAGCCTGAAAACTTATTTCAGCCGCTCGTTACGTAGCGCTATCTATACGCCCGCTTGATAATTACAAACCCGAATTTTTGCTTTTTCTCTAAGTACAACTCCATTCCCAATGAGCATATCTCCGCCCAGGCTGATACAGGTACTCTGGCCCAGCCCGTGCGAAGTTAGCAGACTGGCAATCTCGGTGGTCATGCCGCCATTCCGCGACATCAGCCCAATTGGGCCGGGAATATAAGAACGGCGCACATCGGTAGCCGGGCCACCGACTGCGCCGATTTTGCATTTTTCGGGCGAAATCAGGCCCATACTATAGTCACGGCTTCACGTCCGGTGATGCCTTGCACCACCACCCGACTATCGGGCAGGGCCAGGATTGCCATTAGTTTAGCTCCACGATAGTTTGGGCCAGCCGTTTGCTATCGTGGCGCAAGATGGTTTTGCCCGCACAGAACGCCCCGGCAATAACTTTTCCGGCAATCTGTTCGCACTTCTCGCGGTCAAAAACCACCGGGAATTTATTCTCCTTCTCGTACATACGGCGGGCTACGTCGCTGATAGGAGCATCGTTGATAATCACGTAATTGAGTTTCACCCCATCTAACGGCTCTTCGCTCATTTCCCACACGTCCGTTCCTTGCGCCGAAATCTGCACGTAATTTATCCGTTCGCGGTCTAGCAAATGCTCCGTCACCTTCTGAATAAAATCGGAAGCCTTGTAGCCGTGCGTTTCCGACGGGTCGGTGACAAGGTTGCAGATGTAAATCTTGGGCGCTTTGGCCTCGCGCAAAGTTTCAGACAAGCCTTCGACCAGGAAATTAGGTAAAATGCTGGTAAAAAGGCTGCCCGGCCCAATCACAATCTTGTCGGCCTCCAGAATAGCCTGACGGACAGGCTGGTAGACCTGGGCGCGACGCGATAGATAGATATACTCAATCTTTTTTTCGAGGTCGCCAGTGCGTAAATCAATTTTGGTCTCGCTGATTACGTCCGAGCCGTCCGAAAGCTTGGCAACCAGGTCTACATCATTGAGCGTAACGGGCAGTACTCGTCCTTCGACGTTGAGTAGCCAGCAGAGCGCCTCCACTCCAAAAGCGGTGCCGCCCTCCCAATCGTAGCTGGCGGTTAATAGCAAATTGCCCAGGCTATGACCTTTCAAGCCTTCGCCCTTGCGGAAGCGATAATTGAGCAAATCGCGCCACTTCTTGCTGCGCTCATCGTCTGGCAGCAATTCCGAAAGACACTTCAGCACGTCACCGGGCGGCAGAATACCGTGTTCATCGCGCAACCGCCCGCTAGAGCCACCGCTATCCATCATCGAAACTATCGCCGTCACATCGGCAACCTTCTTTAGCTCGCTCAGTACGGTAGATACGCCTGTACCACCACCGATTACCACGATTTTAGGAACTTCCTTTTTTCGCCTTGAAGTGTACATTTCAACCATGATTTATCACCTGTAGAAAAACTATAATTAAGAGTCTATATAAAAACAATAAAGATTCGCAATCGCGCACTGTGCTGCATCGCCTAACGAAACCTCGCGTCCCGCGCAAGGTACGCCCCAGTGGGACAATAACTTGCGGCTTTCATCTTCGCATGCAACCCTAATTCTCCCTCAAACTCAACCAATCGTCCGGCTACGCCCCGGTAATCGCTGCGGTCTATTTCGTCGGCGGCCTGTTCCAGCGCGGTGGGCGATTTTTCGTCCCGTTCACCAATAGTCAGGCCCGCTACTACTTTATACAAATTCTAAAGTAAAATTCCCTGTTGAGCGTCCGGCTTTTTCGATTCTTTGCTGGGGCTGGAAAAAGTTTCGGCAACGGTGGTGGGAGGCATCTTGATTTTCTCGCCATTCAAAAGCTGCTCAATCGTCATTATCTGAATTTTGGGAAAATCGCCCCAGCTATCCGAATGAAACAAGCCCTTTTGGGTGGCCCAATCCGTCATTGGTTTGGTTGGCGGCTCCAAAGTGATAAAAACGCCGATTGCCGCTTTTTGTTCCTCGACCACATCGCCCAGCGACCGCACCATTTCTACGCCAACATTTTTGCCGCCCTTCACGCTGACAATAACCTTTGCCAGCTTGTCGCCCGTATCTCTGAAAAATATTATACCGTCTTTGCCGCCGTCCGCCCCTTTTTTGCCCCGGCCTGCCGTAGCGCCTTCTCCGGCGGGTTTGGCCTTCACCAGTGACAAGGCCCACCATTCAAACTGATGTTTATCTTCATCGGCTAAATATTTCGCGCCGTCTACATCTCGCGGCAATCCAACCGTAGTAAATTTTATGCCGGGGAAAGCGGCAGTCAGGCGATATTCAATAAGGCTGGTGGCAAGGCTGGTAATATCTATGCCAATCCAGTTGCGGCCCAATCTTTGGGCGGCGTGAATAGTTGTCCCGCAGCCGCAGAACGGGTCAAGCACCGTATCGCCGGGGTTACTGCTGGTATTAATAATGCGCTCCAACAAAACTAACGGTTTTTGGGTTGGGTAGCCCAGTCGCTCTTTGGCTTGCGAATTTATCGGCGATATATCCTCCCAGAGCGATTGCA
>JBBQXW010000100.1:0-21220 GCA_038209275.1 Chloroflexia bacterium
AACGAGACCGTTTCTATTTCCAAACAAGGCCCGGCTCAAGCCTGGTCTCAGGCTATTTTTGAGGTTTTTCAGCAGCAAAATATCTCGCTGGTTTCCTATGTCCCTGATGCTGGTCATCTTCGCTTGATTGAGTTATGTCAAGCAGAGACATTTATCCGCACCATCGTACTGACAACCGAAGAAGAAGGCATCGCGCTGGCGGCGGGCGCGTATTTGGGCGGAATACGTTCGGCCCTGTTGATGCAGAGTAGCGGCGTAGGAAACTGCATCAACATGCTTTCGCTTGTCGCCACCTGCAAATTCCCGTTGCTGACGCTGGTAACGATGCGCGGCGAATGGGGCGAATTTAATCCCTGGCAAGTACCAATGGGTCAGGCTACCCCCAAAGTTTTGGAAAGTAGCGGCATTCTGGTCTATCGCGTGGATGAAGCAGCAGAAGTGCGCGAGACGGTGGAAGCCGCCGCAAAATTGGCTTTTGATAGTCAGCAGGGAGTTGCCGTGCTGCTTTCGCAAAAACTGGTCGGCACCAAACATTTTGGAGGCAAGTAAAGATGTCACAGGTTTTGCAACGGCGCGAGGTAGTAGCAGCACTGCTTCAAGAACGGGGCGATTTGCTGGTCGTATCGGGGTTAGGCGCGTCTTCGTGGGATGTAGCGGCGGTCGGCGACCACCCACTTAATTTTACGCTATGGGGCGCGATGGGCGGAGCAGCACTGCTGGGGTTGGGATTGGCGCTGGCTCAACCAACCCGCCGCGTGCTGGTGCTAACGGGCGACGGTGAACAGTTGATGGGTTTGGGCGGTCTGGCAACCATCGCGGTACAACGTCCGCCAAACCTGGCTATTGTCGTCCTCGATAACGAGCGCTACGGCGAAACGGGCGAACAACTGACCCATACCGCCAGTGGCGTAGACCTGGCGGCAGTCGCCCACGCCTGCGGCTTTCCTCTGACGCTCACCGTGCGTCGGGCCGACGAATTAGAAGCGTTGCGCCAGCAAATTCAGGCAGGGGAAGAATTGCTGCTGGCAGTAGTAAAAGTGGCGCTCAGTCAGGATGCCAAAGCACTGCCACCCCGCGATGGCGTTTATCTCAAAAACCGCTTCCGCCAGGCGCTACTCGGCCAGGAAGTAATTTTCGAGTGAAGTAACCATATATGAACACGGATTAGAAGAAAATTCACCACGGAGACACGGAGTTAAATTTCTTTTTTTTCCTCTGTGTCCTCTGCGTCCTCTGTGGTAAATAATTATTCTAAAAAATCTGTGTTCAGCTGTGTTCAAAAATTTTCAAAGACGGTAGCCGACCTGGGGAACGGTTGTGATTAGTTCCGGCTCATCTTCAAAGCCGGTGGTTAGTTTGCGGCGCAGGCTGCTGATATGTACTTTTAAGGTCTGGCTAAAGAGAGTGCTATCGTTTTCGTCGCCCCAAACATTTTCGTAGAGTTCTTGTTGCGAAATAGGGCGGCCTGTGTTTCGCATAAAATATTCTAGCAAAGCAAATTCTTTGGGCGACAGTTTCAGCAACTTGCCCTGCCGCCATGCTTCGTGTCTGACCAGATCGAGGCTCAAGCCCTTGTAAGCTAATTGCTGGCTGGGCGGATAAGTGGTGTTCTCGACCCGCCGCAAACCAACTTTAACTCGCATCACCAGTTCCGCCAGCGAGAAAGGCTTGGTTACATAGTCGTCCGCGCCAGCCAGAAAACCAATGATTTTTTCTTCCTCGGCATCTCTGGCGGTCAGCATCAAGATAAAGCTATTGCTACCTTGCTGCCGAAGCTGGCGGCAAATTTCCAGCCCGTTCAAATCCGGCAAGCCCAAATCGAGAATAATCACCCGATAACTATTTATTTCGGCCTTAAACAGACCTTCTTCGCCGCTAGAGGCTTGCTCTACCGTAAAGCCTTCCCGCTCCAGAATTGTCCGTACCGCCTTTAATTGTTTTTGGTCATCATCAATCAGTAATACTTTCATAAATCAGCATCCTGCCCAAACTCCTCAATTATCTTTACTTTTTCTTTACCTGTATTTGCTATAATACAGCTATCGTCAAGCTCTATTTGTAATTCAAACGCTATGCGAAAGAAAAGTAAAAACCAGTAAACCTAATCCATTCCTGACTTCTAACTTTGAACCTTGAACTTTGAACTTTGAACTACTCTAAAAGGGATCGCGATGCTGCGAACTAATCCGGGGAACAGTAATGCTCAGACTGAAACAGTAGGGGAATCCAGTCCGGCGGAAACGCCAGAGACCTGGGATGAAGTATTGGCTGTGCCACTTTCGGCGGTCAAGCTGGATATTCCTTTCGATGAGGCTGATTTCGATTTCGATTTTAATGAGGCAGAGAATGAAGCAACCACCGCAGCCGAACAATCCTCCGAAATGAGCAGTTATTCCAGGTCATTTAAGGGAAATGAACCCATCAGGGTAGGGCGGGCCAACAAAGCCGGGCGCATCGAAAGTACCGATCAGGTTACAGCGCGGTTGACTTTGCCTTTACGAGCAAAACTGCTGCTGGTTTTTGGTGGCTTTGCTTTGCTATTTCTGGTCACGTTTGGATTGGCGGGCTGGCTGTTCTTTGGCCTGATTACCGAAAATCAGGCGGCGGTTAATCAGCATTTGCGGCTAGACCGCACTCACCAGTTGCAAACCGCCTTTGCCAGCGAACAGGCCGCTATCACCCGCCAAATCTTGAGGGCGCAAGACGAGCGCTCCAACAATTACCTGGTTAGCGATTTTGAATTTCTCTATTACCATATCACATTTGAAAACAATTTGTTTTTGTTGCGGCACGAGCCGGACAATCAAAATATTTTATTTCAGTTAAACGATCTTGAGCAGCGCTACGATAACGTGAGCAGCACTTATACTCAGATTTTGGAAGATTTGAAAGCCGGAGCTTTAACGCAAGCCGCCCGGCACTGGCAAGAAAAAGCTCGTTCCATCGAAGACCTGACGGCACGGCTGGCAATCTTTGGCGAACAGCAAACCTGGATAGCAGTGCAAAGCAAGGAAGCGATGGAACAGAAGCACAACGCCAGCCTGATTGCTTTAGGGCTGATTGCTGGGTGTGGCGCGGTGCTGCTGGTGCTGTTAATCTGGCTGGCTAATCGCTTTGTGATTGCCCCGATGGGCAAGCTGAATGTAAAACTGGGGCAATTGCTCTACGGGCAAACTACCCGTATCACCGACCATCTGAATTTGTTGGAACACGAAATCAACAGCCAATCTCAGAAAGTTGCCGCTGCTCGGCACGATTTGAAAATACCCCTGACCAATATTCGCAATATGGCCGAAGTAAGCCTGATTTGCAACCCCGGTTTGCCGGAAGAAATCAAAGAGAGCTTTGATGAAATCATCGAAACCACCGATTGCAGTTCCAAGCTGATTAACAGTTTGCTGGCTCGGCCCGATAACCGGCTGGAACTGGAAGTGGTCGAACTGCCCGGCCTGATTGAGCGGGTGGTGGAGCTGGTGGATTTGCGCGAATTTAAGCTACACGTCCAGGTCGAGCTGGCAGAAGCGGTAATGGATACCCAACTAATCGAACACGTCTTGCTCAATCTTTTGTCTAACGCCCGCAAATTTAGCGCGGGTGGCATCGGAATTGGCACCCGCCTGGTGCCTTTGCAATGGGGCAGCATACCGCCAAAGCTGGAAGGCGAGGGCGAAGTCGAGTTATGGGTCTGGAATGATGGCCCAATTATCGCCGCCCAGGAGCGGGAAGTGATTTTCCGGCCCGGTGGTCAAACTACGATTGGTCAACAGGCGGGCGGGCAAGGCTTGGGTCTTTCAATTGTTAAATCAATTGTCGAGCGGCACGGTGGGCGCGTGCTGGTAGAGAGCCACGAAAAGGTTGGAACTACTTTTCGAGTTTTTCTACCTTTGCCTTCCCTGGCTAACCAACCAGCCAATGTTGTGCCGACGGAAGGTACGCTGTTAGAACCTATCTTATAATTGGTAGGGGTTCGATAAATCGAACCCAACTGGGCTTGCTTCTTCAAGCTCCTACCATTTGCCGACCAGTGCGAAGTGTCACTATTTTTTATTGTTAAACTGATTTGAGGCCAGTAATGGTAATAGTATATGCCGACGACGAGCCGAAGGCTCGCCGCCTGGTTAGTCTTGCGCTACAAACCAGGGGTCACAAAGTCTTTACGCTGGATACCGGCAACGTAGAACGACTACAAAGCGACGCGACACGATTGTTAAAATCTATTCGACTGGGTCTGGAAGTAGAACTATTTGTGCTGGATGGGCATAATCTGTTGACCGATGAACAGGGGCAGCTAATGGTGGATATGACCCCGCTTGGTATGTTAAACTGGCTTTACCAGAACGGCTTACCGCGTAGCTGCCGCTTAATTTTGTACTCTAATGATAGTCAAATGGTCTGGCAAGCCCAACAACAGACCGGGCTGAAGTTCGCAGCGACCATTTGCAAAATCGGTGACGAAGGTGGTCTACCCGTCCTGCTCGAAAATATCGAACGGGTCGGCTTGGACAAATCTTCCAACGCGGGCTAATTAGTTGAAGGTAGGACATAATTCACAAGCCCGGTTTCTCGGTAGGGGCGAGATTGCCTCGCCCTTGAACGTTAACTCCGGTCAACAGGATTGGGAAACCCAACCCCTACCGAACTCGAATTCTGACCCAGCTAATTATGTCCTACCTTCAATTAGTTCAAGGTTCCAGGTTATGAAGGTAGGAATAATATCTCCTGGTTACTTATATGGGCAAATCACTAACTACACCGTTTCACAGAAGGGGTACCGATTTGGTAGGGGCGAATCGCATACGCCCTGTTGACTTTACCTGGTGTTCAAGGGCGTATGCGATTCGCCCCTACGAAAATAATTCCAAACCTTTTCTAGGACGAGTTGTACTAAGGCACTTTATTCAAGAGTAAGTTGAGATGGTAGACAATTCAAAGCTATGATGTATGAGGAGGAACACGATGAGGAGTTTCAACCGATTTTTCCGGCTTACCGCTTTAGTAGCGGCAGGTTTGATGCTGGCGGCACTAATGGCGGCGTGTGGCGATGCAACCGCTACAAATGCCCCGGTGACAACGGCAGCCCCGGCGGTACAGGCGACCACGTCGGGCGCATTACCGACCAGTGCCGCCGGAGCGGGCGGGCAGAAGCTGGAAATTTTTAGCTGGTGGACAAACGGCGGCGAGGCGGATGGCCTTAACGCGATGTACGGCGTTTTCAAGAAGAAATTTCCTAATACCGAGATTGTGAATGCAACCGTTGCCGGAGGCGCGGGTACGAACGCCAAGACTGTGCTGGTGACACGGATGCAGGGCGGACAGCCGCCAGATAGCTTCCAGGTACACGCCGGACAAGAACTGATTGGCACCTGGGTAGTGGCTAACAAAATGGAGCCGATTACTCAGATTTTCAGAGACGAAGGTTGGGACAAAGTAATGCCCAAACTGCTGCTCGACCAGATTACCTACAAGGGCGAAATCTATTCGGTGCCGGTCAATATCCACCGCTCCAACATGCTGTGGTACAATAAGAAAGTCTTCGAGCAGAACCAGCTTACCCCGCCCAAGACCCTGGACGATTTCTTCAAGGTAGCCGATGCCCTGAAAGCGAAAGGGATTACCCCGCTTGCAGTCGGTGGCAAAGATAAGTTTGAGACACCGCATCTGTTCGAGAGCGTGCTGCTGGCTACTTTCGGGCCAGAAGACTACCCGAAACTGTTCAAAGACACCAAGATGTGGGCTGACCCCCGTGTCGCTACCGCCATCGCTACGCTGAATAAAATGTTGGGCTACGCCAACCCTGACCGCTCTTCGCTGGGCTGGTCGGATGCGGCGCAAAAGGTACTGGAAGGCAGCGCCGGAATGACCATTATGGGCGACTGGGCCGAAGGTTACTTCTTGAGCAAAGGGGCTAAACCGAACGCCGAGTTTGGTTGGGCGGCGGCTCCCGGTACGGATGGCATCTTTATGTGGCTCAGTGATAGCTTTGGCTTGCCAAAGGGCGCACCGCACCGCGACAACGCGATTTCCTGGCTCAAGTTGGCTGGCTCGAAAGACGGGCAAGATGCTTTCAATCCCAAGAAAGGCTCGATTCCAGCCCGCACCGATGCCGACAAGAGTTTGTACGATGAATATCTGAAATGGTCAATCGAGCAATTCGGCGCAGCCAAGCTTGCTCCCAGCATCGTACACGGCGCTGCTGCTAACGAATCGTTTATCACCAGCTACGACAACGCCCTGAACGTCTTCTCGTCCGACAAAGACATCAAGACGCTAACCCAGGCACTGAACGATGCCGTAAACGATTTATCCAAATAAGCATTAACTTTGTAGCTTTTGAAAAATTTAGTATAGCTAAATTTTTCAAAAGCTACAAAAAGAGGATGAGGCATGGAACAGGCCAACTCTGGTCAGATTGTTGTCCCGCGTGCCGCCCGGCGGCGCTTTTGGACAGTAGACCGGGTTATTGCGGTCGGCATGATTGTGCCGTCGGTGATTGCAATTGCGATTTTTGTTTATGGTTTTATCGGCTGGACGGGGTATGTTTCTTTGAGTAAGTGGCGGGGCATCAACCCCGACTTTACTTTTGTTGGGCTGGACAATTATAACCGCATTTTTGGCACGGCGCGTTTCCAGACCGATATTCGCAACACGATTGTCTTTACTTTGCTGTTTTTGGCGGGCTGTCTCGGCGTAGGCTTGCTGCTGGCAATTCTGCTCGATTCAAAAATAAAAGGCGAGGCTATTTTCAGGGCGATTTTTCTTTTCCCGATGGCCCTTTCGTTTATCGTGACTGGCACAGTCTGGCAATGGCTCTTTGCCCCAGGAACGGCGGGCGACCCCACCGGGCTAAATTTGTTGTTCCAGAATTTGGGCCTGCCATTTTTTCAGGATTGGAGTACCACCGCCAGCGTGCTACCCGAATGGCAACCCGACTTTTTGCGAACCAAATTAGGTATTCCGTTGGCGATGGTGCCAGTAGTAATCGCGGCGGTCTGGCAGATGTCCGGCTTTACCATGGCGATGTATCTGGCGGGGTTGCGCGGCATTGGCGAAGATATTTATGAAGCCGCTAAAGTAGATGGCGCAAACGATTGGCAGCTTTTCCTCGATATTAAATTGCCGTTGCTACAGCCTATTACGCTCAGTGCGGTGATTATTCTGGGCCATATTTCGCTCAAGATTTTCGATTTAATTATTACGCAGACTGGCGGCGGCCCCGGCAATGCCACCGACGTACCGGGCATCAATATGTATGAAACGACTTTCAAGAGCAACAAATACGCCGAGGGCAGCGCCATTGCGGTAGTGATGCTGCTATTGGTAGCGGTTTTGATTGTGCCTTACCTGATTAATAACGCCCGCACGGAGGTAGACCGATGAAGGCAAATCCGCCAATTAAAACTTTCACTACCACCAAAATCAGGCCGGGCCGGATTTTGGTTTATGTTGTTCTGGTTGGGTTCTCTATCTTTTTCTTGCTGCCAGTCTATCTGCTGCTGATTACGGGCATGAAGAGCTTTAGTGAAGTCAGCCTGAACCGCATGTGGAATTTGCCAGTTAACCTTAGCTTCGATAGTTTTGCCGAAGCCTGGAAGCTGTTGCAGGGCAGTTTTATCAATAGCCTTTCGCTGGTCATTCCGGCAACCATTATTTCCAGCTTGCTTGGCTCAATGAACGGTTATGTACTATCAAAGTGGCGGTTTCCCGGCTCGGAAATAATTTTCACTGCCATTCTGTTTGGCATGTTTATTCCTTACCAGAGCATCCTGGTGCCGCTCGTCCAGTTTTTGCAGAGCGTCGGTTTATACGGCTCGATTACCGGGCTGATTCTGGTGCATGTGGTTTATGGCATTCCGATTACCACGCTAATTTTCCGCAATTATTACGCCGGAGTACCAAACGAATTACTCGAAGCTTCCAAGATTGATGGCGCAGGATTTTTTGGCATTTATCGCCATATAATCTTTCCGCTATCTGTTCCCGGCTTCGTGGTAGTGGCTATCTGGCAGGTTACATCTATCTGGAACGAGTTTTTGTTTGGCCTGATTGTCACCAACTCGCCCGAACAGCGCCCCGTCACCGTCGCGCTGCAAAATATCGCGGGCAGCCAATACACCAAATGGAACGTACAGATGGCGGGTGCGCTGCTGGTAGCTATCCCAACTCTGTTAGTCTATATTTTCCTGGGCCGCTACTTCCTGCGTGGATTGCTGGCTGGCTCGGTTAAGGGATAAAGCTTCGATAGTTACCGAAGCTTTATCCCTTAGTACACCGTTTCACAGAAGGGGTACGGATTTCGTAGGGGCGAATCGCATACGCCCTTTTTGACCTTACACAGTCTTCAAGGGCGTATGCGATTCGCCCCTACCAACGGCTCAACTTGTTTGCGATTCGCTATAATTGCTGAAGCGCTGTTGCGTGCCACTATCCAGATTTTCGTACTGACCGCCTGTGTAATCCGCAATCACTTTTTGCCAGAAAATCAGAGCGGGAGTGTTTTTGGCAAGCTCAAACACCTGCCACCGACCCTGAAATAAATCGAACGCCGCTCGTGCCGCTTGCTGCCCGATTCCCGTTCGGCGATATTTAGGGGCAATATAAAAATCCAGTAATTCGTAATCAATTTCTGGTGCAAGGTGCGATTTATCGGCGCAAATAATTACAAAGCCCGCCGGGTTTTCGTTAGCTCGAATAAGGTACAAAAAGCACTTGTCCCGAATCCACCAGTTGAATTGTACGCACTCCTCAAAGGTAGTCGGGCCGGGCAAACCAAACGGCTCCCACATCGGCAAGCCGTAAGCGTTGATAATCAGGTTATCGTCGTATTGCGACATGTCATAAAAATAGGCTACGAAAAAATTCTTGACTATCTGCGCTTCCTGTTCATTGGCGCGACTGAGCTTGATTTCCATTTAAGCTAATCCTTGAAAAATACTTGCTGTTTGATAAATCTTCCTGTTGGCCCATTATACCAAATCTCAAAGATGGGAGGTATTCCAAACTGTTGAGCGAATGTAATGAGCCAGTACGCTAGGATTTGGGTTAACGCCGAAAGCCTTTTCCATATCAGGCAGCACTATAGGTGAACGTCAGTTTTTTGCAATGACCCGGACGTGAACGTCCGGGTTGATTTGACCTGGCGCAAAAAACTGACGCTCACCCCAGCAAAATAAGGCGGTTTCCAAATATCTTAAGAGCCTGTATAATGAGGAAAGAAAAGCGTTAGGCAAGCGTACAGGCTCAATTTTTAAAGAATTTTTCAATATCAGTCCCTATTCAATTTCAATGAGGAAAGCAAATGACAACTACAACCGCCGCCCGCACCGAAACGGGTAGCACCATAACCCATCTGGAATGTACGTATTGCGGCAAGGAATATAGCGCCGCCGAATTGCACAACCTTTGCCCGGCTTGCGGCAAAGTGCTTTATGCCCGCTACGATTTGGCGAAGGCGGGCGAACGCTTGAAAAAGGAAATGCTCAAGGAGCGCGAAGCAACACTGTGGCGCTACCGCGAACTTTTGCCAGTGCTGTATCAAGAAAATATCGTCTCGCTGGGCGAAGGCTGGACACCTTTACTCGATACGCCCCGGTTGGCCCAGGCTGCTGGAATGGGCAGCGGCAATTTGTTAGTGAAGGATGAAGGACAAAACCCGACTGGCTCGTTCAAGGCACGCGGTATGACCGCCGCCGTATCGAAGGCCAAAGAACTGGGTGTGACTGCCTTTGGCGTGCCGAGCGCCGGAAACGCCGGAGGCGCACTGGCAGCCTACGCCGCCCGTGCCGGATTGCCCGCCACTATTATTATGCCCGACGACGCGCCCTTGATTAATAAGCTCGAAACCGCCGTAACCGGGGCGGATGTCTATCTGGTCAAAGGCTTGATTAACGATGCGGGCCGAATTGTGAAGGCTAATGCTGCCCGCAAAGGCTGGTTCGACCTCTCGACCCTGAAAGAGCCATACCGGGCTGAAGGCAAAAAGACCCTGGGCTACGAACTGGCCGAGCAGCTTAACTGGACGCTGCCCGATGCAATTATCTATCCTACCGGGGGCGGCACTGGTCTGGTCGGCATGTGGAAAGCTTTTGCCGAAATGGAGGCGATGGGCTGGATTGGCCCGAAACGCCCGAAAATGATTGTGGTACAGGCGGCGGAGTGCGCCCCAATTGTCCGGGCCTTTGAGCAGGGCAGCGAATTTGCGCCGCTCTGGGAAAATGCCCACACCAGCGCCAGTGGCTTGCGCGTCCCGGTGGCGATTGGCGATTACCTGATTATTCGGGCGGTACGCGAAAGCGGCGGAACCTGCATCACTGTCAGCGATAGTACAATGGAGGAAGATACCAAAGAAATGGCCCGCAGCGAGGGCATTTACGCCGCCCCCGAAGGCGCGGCTACCTATTCGGCCCTGAAACATTTGCTGGCGACTGGCTTCCTCAAGCCCAGTGAGCAGGTGGTTTTGTTCAATACTGGCACGGGCATCAAATATCCCGAAGTGCTTGCCAATTCGTTCAACATACCGATTATTCCCGCCGATACGGACGAATTGTAATTTGTCGTATCATACTAACAATATCACCCTGGCAAATGAATAACTAACAGCTGAATTTTATCAACAGCCACCAGTTAATTGACGAACTGATGGCTGTTAACTCAGGAAAACACTTTAGCCACAACAACAAGGTAAATCAGGGTGAGGTTGAGCGCCATTACAACCTCTTTTGTAGAACTAAAGTTTTATTTAAGCTTGTTATAAAAGAGCCGTCGCCGTATTTTTGGACGAAATATAGGTAAGTCCAGTCTGCAATATAACGCTAAGTACACGTAAAGAATAAACTTCCCGTTCTTGGTTGAAAAAGGAGACCACACCGGGTTTAACTATCGTGGCCTGCTGGAAACTCCTACGGAAGATGCAACTTCTACGAGAAAGAAGTGAATGGCCTTCACTTTATCTAAACCGCATTCTTATTAATCTTCAGCCGGAAAAGTGCTACAATTAGCCTAGTAGTAACCTGATTCTGCCCGCTCACGATGTAACATATCATTATTATCCAACGGGATTTATTTGGTTTTTGGTTCGAGCAAATAGCGAAAACGCTGGTTAGCTTTTATGCAAAAAATTTCCAGGCGGAAATTGGTCGGGCTGGGCGGGATAGCACTCGTCGGGTCGCTTACGCCGCTAACAATCACTGAGGCGACCCGGCAAACTGAGGACAAGTTTGGGCTACCTTTTGCCGGGCCGCCCGGTCTGGCAAGCTGGTCGGTGCGTCAGTGGTACGGCAACACTCGCTGGGCCTATCGTCAGCGTCGGGCGCTCTATGGCGCGGGGCAGGGACTTCATTTTGGCGTAGATTTTTTTGCGGTTTGCGGCACGCCCGTGCTGGCAATCGGCGATGGCGTGGTGGCGGCAGCCGACGGGCCGTATGGTGCTGCTCCGCATAATCTGCTCATTCGCCACACCAACGGCTACGCTTCGCTGTATGGTCATTTGCAACAGCGCCCGACCGTAAGAATCGGGCAGCGCGTCAGCAAAGGTGAGCCGATAGCGATTTCTGGCGTACCGAGCGGCGCGGACTGCGATACTCATCCACATTTGCACCTCGAAATTCGTACCTCTAATCTAGGCGGCACAGTTAACCCCGTTAGTTTAATAGAAGCCGATTGGCCCAATCTGACGCTTGGTTTGCCGGGCGAAGGGTTGGATTTTGAAATTGACCTCGATAATCCCACGCGCTGGCAAAATATTTATGACCAACCAGTCGTGCGTTTCGGTGGGTCACTTTTAAACGACTTCGGGCGACCCTGGCCGGGATGAAATTTTGAATTTTGAATTTTGAATTTTGAGTTGGGAAAGTTTGCGGGGTGGGTGTGATATTGGCAAGGCGAAGACTGGTTTATGTAGTGAGTTGGTTGCTGCTATTGGCAGTAATGGTGGGGGCGTGTGGCGAAAGTACGGGTACGCCGACGCGCCCGCCGACCAGAAATGAGGCGCTGCCAATTTTGGGAACGCCGGGCGCTGCCGGGGCGGGCGGCTTTACTTCGCCCGGTGCAGTACCAACTAATGCACTGCCAACGCTAAATTTGTCGCCAGTGGCAGAAGCGACGGCGACTTCCACCGCTGCGCCTGTGAGTGCGCCTGCTTCTAGTCCTGTGGCTACTAATACTGATACGCCGACGGTTGCGCCGACCCCAACGGTTGCGCCGTTTCAGCCGAACCAACGCCAGATTGGGCCAGCGAATTGTTGTCTGGCTTTTAATTTTGCTTCAGATGGTCGGCTTTATTTTTATGATAAACCAGCCGGGTCAGCTATTCCGGCAACTTACGTGCTAGATTTGGCGAGTGGGCAACGCCAGGTGTTGAGCCAGCGTTTTGGCCTTTTTAGTAATGATTTGAGGCTGGTGGCGGTTTCTGAGCGCAGTAGTGGCGTAACGACGATAGAGCAAGTCAGCGATGGAGTGCGGCGGGCTACTTTGTCCAATCGAGCCAGTCCAACTTTGTTTTCGCCGGATAAAAGCCAGATTGCCTGGTTGTTGCGGTCGCTAAATCAGGCTGGGTCGGAAGAGCCGCAACTTTTCGAGCTTTGGGTGGGCAACCCGGACGGCTCGAAATTGCGTGTTCCCTGGACGTTACGCGAAGGAGCAAATCTGGCCTGGTTTTCCGATAATCAGCGCTTGCTACTGACGGCGCGGGATGCGGCAAATCGGCGCTTCGGGCTGTGGGTAGTGGATACGCAAGCCGCGCCGGGGCTGGAAGCCAGCCTGATAATCGAGAGCAAAGGGTTGATTGCCGCCTCGCTATCGAGTGATGGGCAGCAGGTGGTTTATGCGGTCACGTTGCAGGGCGAAGCGAATAGCGGTATCTGGCTGGCTCAGGCGGATGGCAGTAATCGCCGTAAACTGGAATGGACGGGTGGTTGGCGCTGGTCGCCCACTGATAGCAAAACGCTATTTTATATCCCCGCCCGTGCGCCCGGCGAAACCAACAGCGCTTTATGGAGCTACCAGACCGACAGCGCTCAATCCGTCCGTCTGACCGACCCGGCGGCCCTACCTCTGCAAATCGCCGGGGATGATTGGCAAATTGCGCCCGATGGCAAGCAACTAATCTACCGCCGCGCCAGCGATAATGCCTTATGGTTGGTGCAGTTTCGTGGGTAGAGCAGCTAAAAAAACTTGCAATCGGGCGTGATATTTGGTAACATTACTTTGCCTTGAACCAGGGCCAACAGGCCGGATTAGTTCAGTGGTAGAACGCCATACTTGTAATATGGTTGTCGGGGGTTCGATTCCTCTATCCGGCTTTGAAAATAAAATGGTTAGTTCTTGAAAATTAGCTGAAATTTTCAAGAGCTAACCATTTTATTTTCAAAGCTAAATTTTCAAAGCTAAAAAGATTATAGAGCAGTAGTTGTGAGAAATATAGAGCTTTTAAATTTAGATGTAAGTACCAGCGCGGTGCCAACTGTACCGCCCGGTCTGGTCGCCCGCCTGGAACACGATTTGGGGCAGGACGACTTGAGGCCGCGAGTGGCGATTTTGACGCTGGGCTGCAAAGTAAATTATAGTGAGACCGAGGCGCTGGCAGAAAATTTCCAGCAGGCCGGTTATGCCCTGGTTGACCCCGAAGGGACTGATACGCCCGACGTATTTATCATCAACACCTGCACCGTAACCCACGTCGCCGGACGCAAAAGCCGCCAGATGTTGAGGCGGGCCAAACGTGCCAATCCACAGGCATTAGTAGTGGCGACGGGCTGCCACGTCTATACTTCGCGGGAAGAAGTAGAGGCGATTAGCGAAGTGGATTTGGTAGTGGGCAAGGCCGAGGAAGAGCGCATGGTGGAGCTGGTTTCGGCGCGGCTGCAATACGAATTGCCCTACCGCCCCGAACCTTCGCCTTTACTCTTTGCCGGAGGTTTCAACCGTCCAGCTTTGGAAAATGGGCCGAAATTTCAGGGCATAGCATCCCACTATCGCACCCGTGCAATGGTCAAAATTCAGGATGGCTGCAACGCGGGCTGCGCTTTTTGTATTGTGCCGAGCGCACGGGGCGGGCCACGCAGCATCGGCATTGCCGAAGTGGTCGAAGGAGTACGGCACAAGGTAGCGGCGGGTTATCAGGAAGTAGTTTTGACGGGGGTACACCTGGGCAAATATCGTGCGCCCGCCTTGACGGGGCAGACCGACGAGCGCCCGGTACGCTTGCGGGCCTTGCTGGAAGCTTTGCTAATCCAAGTGGAAGTACCGCGCTTGCGGATTACTTCATTAGAGCCACAGGATTACGACCCAACGCTACTGCAATTGTGGCAACAAGACAGGCGGTTGGCCCGTCATTTTCACCTGGCCTTGCAAGCGGGCTGCGATGCAACGCTGGCCCGAATGAGGCGCGGCTATAATACCGAGAAATATGCCCGGATTGTCGAACAAATCCGCCGCGAGTTGCCCGATGCTTCTATTACAACGGATATAATTGTAGGCTTCCCCGGCGAAACCGAAGCCGAATTTGCCGCCACGCTGGAATTTACCGAGCGTATGAATTTTGCCAAAATCCACGTCTTTCCTTTCTCACCCCGCGAAGGCACATTGGCGGCTACTATGCCCGACCAGGTAGCGGATGGCCCGAAAAAAGAACGCGGCGAACGTCTACGCCTGCTCTCAGACGAACTCAGCCGTCGCTGGCGTACTCGCTTCCTCAATCAGACCCGCCTGGTGTTATGGGAAAGTCAGGAAGTTCAAAGTTCCAGGCTCAAAGTTCAAAGTTCGGGGCAAGTACCAGAAACTCAAAACTCGAAACTCGAAATTAATAACTTGGAACTTGAAACTTGGAACTTGAAACTCCCTCTGTGGAGCGGACTGACTGATAATTATTTACGGGTTTATACGGCGACTGATGGGAATTTGAAGAACCAGATAACGCCCGTGCGGTTGTTAGAATTGGTGGGACAGGACGATGCCGAGGGAATGTACGGCGAAATAGTGATGGCAGAAGGGGATTAAAGCAATATGCAACCGATTGACCGACGACTGACTAACATGCAATGGCAAATCAATCTATTAACGGGCGTGCTGTCGGCGGTGGCTATCGGGCTATATTTTGCCGAGCAGCGCCTGTTGGCCCAAATCTGTTTGGGATTAGTCGGGCTGAGTTTTCTGGTTTCGGTGGTAGTGGCGGTCTGGCGCTACCAGCGCAACAAAAAGCGCCGGGACGAAATTTTTGCTCAGATTGAGCAGGAGCAAAAAGTGAAATTGGAAGAGCTTTTCGACGAAGCCCGTCGTCAGAAAAATTTGCCGCCCGATTCGCAGGATAAAACGGGCTTCCGCGCCAGCGTAAAGGCCGGACAGGAACGGATTGACGCGCTGGAAAAAAAGCGCAAAGACGGAGGAAAGCCAGGTGGCAAGTAATCTCCCACCCCAAGATGAAACCGAACGGCTGATTAATAGCGCCCGCGATGTAGAAATATTGCCCGATTTGCCGCGCCGCCCCCTATCGGATGGCCCATTATGGCGGGCGATAGATGCTGTTGGGCGGTTTGCGCTGCCGGTGGGCTTAGTCTGCGTGGTGATAGGGTTCGCTGTCTCTTCAATTGGGCCGGAGTGGGCTTGGGCCAGCCTGTTATATAGCGTTACCCTGCTTTTATTGTTGATTTATATTCCGGCCTTGTTTCGCTCCAACGCCCGCCGTCAGGAGGCCGACTACCGCGCCGCCCGCGAGAAACAAGAGCGCGCCCGCGCCGAAATTGCCCGTATGGTGCTTGAGCAAAGCCGCCGCGAAGAAAAGAAAACCACCGACGAACCAAAATAAGGCTGAACGAAATAAGCTTGAAACCCGGCCCGTAGGGTTGCACTGTGGGTGGAACTTGAAACTCCTAATAACGGTATTTGGCGTTGCCTTGCTTGACTTCGTTGAGAACTACGCCCAACAGATTGGCGTGAACCTTTTCGAGTTGCTCTTTGGCTTCGCGGGCATCGTCGCGGCTGGTTTTTCCGGCTTTTAGCACCAATAGCGCCCCATCAAGCTTGGCGGCAAGCACGGCGGCATCGGTCAGGGCCAGCACGGGCGGTGCATCGAACAGCACGTAATCGGCTTCGTCCTTGAGCCGGGCGATTAGTTCGCTCATAAGGCTAGAACCCAGCACTTCGGCAGAATTGGGCGGCAACGGCCCACTGGTCAAAAGTTTTAGATTTGGGATATTGAGGCGGGCGAACGGCAGCGGCCCGGCGCTCGTGCGGTTGTTGCCGGAAGCAGCGCTACCCGCGTTCAAAATATAGCTGGTCAACCCCTGTTCGTTGGACACGCCAAAGAGGGTATGCAGAGCGGGACGACGCAAGTCGGCATCTACCAGCGCGACGGTGTTGCCCATCTGGGCAAAAGTAACTGCCAGGTTAGCCACCGCCGACGATTTGCCCTCGTCGGGGCGGGCGCTGGTTATTAACAGCGTGCGTACCGGGTTATCCAGGCTGCTGAACTGAATGTTGGTGCGTAGCGTGCGATAAGCTTCGGCGGCGGGCGAGTACGGGTCTGATAACATCACCAGCGCGTCGCTACCGGCATATTGAGGGGTTCGTGAACTCAAGTTAAATTTGCTCCCTTTTTTTCTGGTCTTGTTTTTCTTTCGATTTTTCTTTTTCTTGTGGCTTATTCTCTAATATTTCGTTATAGTTATCGAGTGGGCCGCTGGCATCGGCGGCGGCATTTGTATTGCCCGCGCTACGGCGCAACCCGGTTGGCAAACCCGAACCAGAACGAGCATTGCGCCAGGGCGGAATTACCCCGATTACGTTCAGACCAGTATAGCGCTCGACATCTTCCTCGGTTTTCAGGCTATCATCGAAAAAATTAATCACGAAAATCAACAGCAAACCCAGCACCAGACCTAGCGCCAGACCCGCCCCGGTGTTCAAACTGGTACGCGGCGTAGAAGGACGATCAGGAACGGGCGCGGGCGAGATTTTGTCAAAGAAAATCTTGGAGTCGTCGGGAACAGTAGTTTGCGAAGCCAGTTTTTCTTCCCTGATAATATCGGCGGCGGTGTTGGCAATGCGGGCGGCCCGATTTGGGTCACTATCGCTTACCGTAATTTTTAACATATAATTATCTGGTAAAGGTTGCGGCTTAATCTTGCCACTGATAGCGTCCGCACCCAAATCGAATTTGCCGCGTTCATCAATTTTTTGAGCCAGCGTATTCGAGGTCAGCAGGGCCGGGAAGCGCCGCACATCGGCTTTGATGGCGTTGTTCAGCCCTTCGTCCGGCTTGGCAGTCGTCCCCAGCACATTGACTACCGACTCGTACAGGCGAGGCTGGGTCAGGCTATAGATATAGGCGGTTGCCCCTGCTACCAGCGCCACGATTAGCACCAGCCACCAGCGCTTGCGTATTACATTCAGAAAATCTTTTAGTTGCAAAGCTCAATCCCATTCAAAAGTAATATCAAAATCATTTAAATGAAGGCCGGGCGACGGCAGCGTTTTTACTTCATAACGAAGGTTAATTGCTTTAGCGACTTCAAACGACTCTATCGAGATTCCTGCCATCAGCAAGGGCATCAGCAGAAAATTGCGGTAATGTCCGCAGTGCTTACACTCAGTTATTTTTTCGGCCTGCACCTGCCCCAGCCCGGCATCTTCCAACAGGCGCGGCCCCAGATACATCAGGCGTTTCGGCCCCATCAGATGAATCGCCGCCAGCGCCACCCGACCAACAATTGTTCCTTTATAGTAACCCTGGAAGGATTTGCGCCCCAGTTCAAAAAGGGCATCTTCAAGGGCTAAATCAGGGTAACATTTCAATCGGACTAATTCCAAAAATTGCTGAAACACATCAGGTGGGTAACTTCGTTCGGCTCGTTCAAAGTTATAAACTGGTTTTAGCTCGTGCAAAAAAATCTGGTCGTCAACCAAGCCAGTTCCTTTGAGAACCGATTCAAAAGAAACCTGTTTAACGCTTAAATCAGTCGAAGGTATTACCTTGCTCATAGTCTTGCCCCTGTAAATTAAACGCACCCCAGACCCAAAAGTTGTGCCACCCGGTTAAGGGCTGGCTTCCTTACCCTGTTAAAATTTAATCCCACACAAAAATTATATCGAAATTATATAAATTCGGGTCGGACGAAGGGAACTGCTCAAGTTGATAACGCAAATTTTTAGCACCGGCAGTTTTAAGACCCTCGGTTGTTATACCCAATACACCATGGGGCATATAGGCAAAATTACGATGCTCCGTCCGAAATTTACGAACGTCCAGTTGCGCAAACTGGGTTTCGCCCAGCCCGGTATCCTGCCACATCCGCGACCCCAGCGTCATCAGGCGCGTCGGACTCATAATTTTGATGGCAGCAAGAGCCACACTGCCTACAATTGTACCTTCGTAAAAAGCGTAAAAAGTTTTCCGACCTGCATCCAGATAAGCCATGTCAGGCTCGATACCCGTATAAAAATGCCGCCGAATCATTTCAAGCATAGCCTGAAACGATGCTATCTCATAAAACGATTGAAGTCGTTCCGGGTCATAGTAGGGCTTTAGTTGCTCCATAAAAGCCAGGTCATCATAGGCTTTTACCGCTTTCAAACCTGCCTCAAGGTAAACTCTTTTAACGTGTCCATCCACCTTATTCATAAGAAGCTTAGTCCCATTCAAAAACTATGTCAAAATTGTTAAGGTACGGAACTGGCGAATCAAGCATCTCGATTTGATAGTGCGGACTTTTTGCTCCGGCGGCTTTTAATCCCTCAATTGCTATACCAGCTACGCCATAAGGTAAGGGGATAAAGTTGCGGTAGTGCAACCGAAATTTCTTTGGCCCTAACTGGATTGCTTCACATTCGCCCTGTCCAGCATCTTCCCATAACCGCGCCGCCAGTTTCATCAAGCGCGCTGGACTCATAATCTTGATAGCAGCCAACATCACCCGCCCGGTAACAGTCCCTCGATAATAACCCTCAAACGAGGCCCGCCCAATTTCAAAAAGGGCTTTTTCGCGTGGCAGGCTCGGATAGAGTCGCTGACGACAGAATTCGATGAACTGCTGATAGACCTGGGGCGAATAGTCTGAATCAGGATGGTCTATATCATAAATCGGCTTTAATTCCTGCATAAAAGCCGGGTTGTCTATTGCGCCCGTACCTTTGATAATAGACTCCATTGTTATTTGCTTAATTCTTCGATTAGCTGTCTGCTCTGACGTACTCATACTATGACCCCTGGTAGATTCTTAGTAGAGAGTTTCTGGTTTCTAGTTTTATTTGTTCGCTTCCAAATCTGCCTGGGGCTAAAGCTGGAAAGAGTCATTGCTTCCAAAAGAGAAAGCCAACGGTCAGCCTTGCGCCACTTTTTCTCGTTCAGGTTCGATTGGAACACCCGCATCGCCGGAAGGCGGAGTCGGGTTGGTATTGTTGCGTTTGCGCGATTTCGGGATTTCAGCCAGTACCAGCAGGCCCAAAACTTCTTTAACTTCGGCAGCCGTGCGCATAGTATTATCGAGATAGGCCAGCAGGAAAGCCAGCACTAACCCGGCGATAAGCCCGACGATGGGCCGGATAGCCGCCAGCAGCACAGTCCGTCCGCCCGAAAGCGGCGCATCGGTTGGCATATTTATCAAATTGGCCCGAAGCGGTTGTGCGCCGTTGCCGTAAGCGACGTATTTTCCAGCGTTCGCTACCAACGTATCGGCGATAGCCCGGTTGATTGCCAGCGACCAGCCTTTATCGGTGTTGTGGGCCGTCACATAAATCTCGCGGTGTTTGCGCTCAATGTCAATCAAGCCCTGCAATTCATCCGGGCCAAGATTTACCCCTCGCGATTTGAGCAAAGCCGATACATCAGTCAAGAAGATATTGCCCTTGACCACCTGAGTAAAATCATCGGCGGCATATTCGCTGGAGATATTGGCATAATGGCCCGAATAATCGTCGTTGGGCGTGGGGTCGCGGGTAATATTGACCGTAATCTGGTTGGTGTAGGTGGGCCGATTGGAACTGTAATACTGGTAAGCCGCCGCCACGCCAACCAGAGTCAGCATTAGCACCAGCCACCAGTAACGTATTATAATTTGCCAGTAACGCCTTAATTCCATGAGTTATTATTCCTGATAAAGTTTTGCCTTTATTTGACGGCTATTAATTTTGATTTCGCCTGATGTTCTTCATATCGTTGCGCCACATAGTCGCCGAAGCACCTCACGAATATCTCTCGGTCAAAACTCTCGGCGTGGCGACGGATGCGGGCCGAGTCGAAAAATTGATATTGCTGCTCGAAGCGTTGCACCGCCACCGCCAGTGCTTCGGGCGTTTGCTCCTCGAAAAAGAGGCCGGTTTCGCCCGCGATGACCGTTTCGGCTGGGCCATAGCGATTAATCGCAATCACGGGCGCGCCCGCCGCCATCGCTTCAACCAGCGTAATACCAAAATCTTCCGCCCCGGTCTGGACAAAGGCGCGACATTGTGCGTAAAGTTCCCACAGCTTTTCGTCGCTGACATGGCCCAAAAATTCGGTTTTCGGCCCGGCTAGACTCTTCAAGGCTTCCATATCGCGCCCTGTCCCGACCACTTTCAAGGGTAAATCGAGCTGACGGAAAGCCTCAATCGTCACGTCAATCCGTTTGTAAGGCACTAGCCGCCCGGCGATAAGATAAAAATCCTGCCGCACCTCTCCTTTAAAAGGAATGCGTTGCACTTCGACGGGTGGATTAATTACAGTTGACTCGCGCCCCCAATAGCGGGCGATGCGCTGTTGCACCGTTTTAGAATTAGCCACGTAAAAATTGGGTCGGGTAGCCGACACCACATCCCAAAGTCTAACATAGCTCAATAGAAATGGCAATACGATTTTACTAAACCGGCCCTTGCGTTCGCGCTCCATATATTCTTTGCTTTGCCAGACAAAACGCATGGGGCTGTGGCAATAGCAGATGTGCAGTGCGTCGGCGGGCGTGATAACCCCTTTGGCGAAGGCGCTGCTGCTACTGATAATTAAATCGTATTCACTCAAATCGAAATTTTCAAAGGCCAGGGGATAAAAAGGCAGATAAGGCTGGTGATGGGTGAGAACGCCTGGCAGCTTTTGCATAAACGAGGTATGGATAGGATGTCCCGCAAAACGCGCCCCGATTTCGGACGTACAAATCGAGGTATAAATCGGCGCACCGGGGTAAAGCTCGCAAATCGCTTCCAGTAAACGCTCCGCCCCGCCCCACTGATTCAAGTAATCGTGTACTATCGCAACTTTCAT
>JBBQXW010000101.1:0-21187 GCA_038209275.1 Chloroflexia bacterium
TACCACAAAGCCCAGCAAAAACAGGCAAAATCGCGGGGTTCGCGCAACACTCGAAACCCATAGCCGGGCGTTAAGGCAACTGGCACTCGCACCAACCTTATCACGGCAGGACTGCGCCGGATACGCCAGCCGGTATGCTGGTCGTGCCAGCTTTGCAAAGCGGCAAACTGGTTGTTGACCAGTCGAAACAAATCGGCTTGCTGGCTGCGGGTAATTACCTCATGCTCCATCAGCCCGATATGCGCCTGCGTCAGCGCCTCAAGCTGGGCATTAGAACGCATCCGCGCCTGCCGCAACTTCGGCTGCTCCACCGCCCCGTTCGTTTCTATTCCGTTTTCACTAAAACTTTCGCTCATCTAATCTCTCAACAACTTTCTGATGTATGTTCTTGAAAATTTTTGCGAAAATTTTCAAGAACCTGCATCAGAAAGAGAAATTTCTGAGCTTTGAAAAATTTTTGCAAAAATCTTCAAAAGCTAAGGAAAAAGTGAAACTCCTGAATTTTCTCCGTGTCTCCGTGTCTCCGTGGTGAATTTCTTGATTACTCACTGACTTTCACCAATCGGTAGCGCGGCATCAGCAAAGCACCATCGGGCGCACGCAAAAGGCCGTAGCTTTTTTCGGTCGGGTTGAGCAGCCTTATAGTCGAGCCGTCCGGGGCGTGATACTGGAAGCGGCTATCGCGCAAACAGCCGCGCACTACTGCTAATAGCGCCGCCCGTTCCGCCGGACTCCCAACTAATACTTCGCCTACGTTCAAAGACCCGGCGGCGAACAAGGCGGTAAAGCGGCTGCGCTCCTCGGCTCGTTCCAGTAGCCGCCGCTCGATTAAGGCCAGTTGCGCCGCCCGGTTGTCGCTGATAGCCAGTTCTATTGTGCGGTCTAGTTTAAGCCGCCCAATTGGGCGCAGCACCGGGGTAACGCTGGGTGCTTCTCGCCACGCTTCTTCAAGACCAGTGGTGCTGCTCGGCCCGGCTAAATTTTCAGACAAATGACCGGGCAAGCCGTGCGCGAAGGCCACCAAAGTCAACTGGCGGGTTTCTTCTGGGTCAGTCGCCTCTAACATTCGTCGGGCCAGACTATCCAGGTCGGCGGCGTAATTAGCATTGGGCCGGGCGGCGGTAGCAAATTGCTCGGCCCGACGCACTACTTTTTCTACTTCCGAAGCCGCCGCCCGCCGGAAATTGTCGGCGTTATTGCCGATGGCGAACCATTCCGCCAGCGCTTCAATTTGATGGGCCGCTTCCTTGACCAGTTTCTCGCGGGGCTGGCGGCGCTCTACTTCTAAAGTGGGCGGCTCAAGATGGTCGGCAACTGCCTCAATCAGCTTACTGGCTTTCTCGCTCTCAAACCAACCTCCCAGACATTCCCGAAAAGAACTGCTGTAATAGGCCAGGGTTTGCCCAAAATTTGTGACGTATTCGACCACTGCCCGTTTGTAGCTCTGGTACGCTTCTATTCCGGCACGCGGACGACGGGCCACCGAAATCATGTTGGCAAGATATTGAGCGGCATCCCGCGCCATTGTGCTAAAAAGCTCGAAAGCCCGTCGCCACTCTTCGGCTAATTCCAGACTGTTGACGGCGGTTGTGCCGTTCAACCAGCCGTCCAATCGCTCGACTACTTCCCATAGCCGGGCCAAATCGCCCTGCCGTAGCGCTCCCAGCGAACTTCCGACCCGGCGCTGCTGTTCCAGAAAAGTCTCAACCGCAATCGCCAGCGGCGTAGCCTGATAAAGCAAAGCCGGGGAGCGAAAACTTTGAATCGAGGTGTGGCGGCTGGCATCGTAAGTAGTAATCAGGTTGCCCCATTCTTCCAGCGCCTTCAAATCGTTCTGGCACTTTTCCAGCGTGTAGGTCGGGTCAAATTGCTGGCGTACTTCTTCCCAGATTTCGTGGACGGTCAACTGGTATTTGTAAAGCTCGCGGTGGCGCGACAGAAAAACCCGCATGATAGTGCGATACCAGCCTACCCGCTCGGATAAAACCAGGTAGTTAAAAATCGGGATTTTATCGGTCAAACCAAAACTGAAATCATCTTGAGGGGTCGCCGACTGCGAAGGCGCAACCGCAAAGCTCGGCTCTTCCGTGGCAATTAATTCTAACTCGCTTTCTTGCATTCGCTTCCTTTGAGCATATGGTTTAATGTTTCCATGCTTATGTTTAGTTGTATTTTACTACGTGGAAGGAAAAATGCAACTTTTTCATTTTTGAGGGTATTTTGCGGTCAACAAGTTGACAATAATCTAAATTTGTGGTAAAAATCAAACAAGTTTTCCAAATTGCGTTGAAAAAGTTTTGACTATATAAAAATTGCCCCAGAAATCAACAATAGTTTTAAATGTTAGTTAGCTATTAGTGCTAATTTGTAATTTTAGAACTAAACTGTTGTCTTTTCGTACTTATCTACTTTATTGAAAAGAGTAAGGTGAATATATCAATGCAACTTTTAGAGAACAAAACACTTTATCAAATTATTCTTAACAATCCAAATCCCATAGAAATAAAACTCAACCGAATTAGAAAAGGATTAGCGCCCCGTGTCTTAGATCTTTTTTCTGGTTGTGGGGGAATTTCGCTTGGGTTTCAGGCTACAGGATTTGACATTGTAGGTGCTGTAGAACTTGACCCACTCGCTGCCAAATCACATTCCTTAAATTTTCATAAAATACCTAATGTATTACAGGAACGTCACTCACAGGCTCGTGATATGACTTTAATCGAACCCGAAGAGTTACTAAATGAACTTGGACTTGGGTTCGATACAACAACAAGTATAGATGTAATTGTTGGAGGGCCACCATGTCAGGCATTTGCTAGGGTTGGGAGGGCAAAACTACGTGAGGTAGCAGAACATCCTGAAGCTTTTCGCCAGGACTCAAGAGGAAATCTCTATTTAAGATACTTACATTATGTAAAAGTTCTTAAGCCCCTCGCACTTCTTATGGAAAACGTGCCTGATGTGATAAATTATGGAGGCCACAATATTCCAAATGAAATGTGCGAAGCTCTTGAAGAAATGGGCTATGTTTGTAGATACACTCTTCTTAACGCTGCCTTTTATGGTGTTCCACAAATGCGGGAGCGCATGTTCCTTATGGCCTATGCCAAAGAGCTTGAGACTGAAGTAGCTTTTCCTTTACCTACACATTGGGTCGAATTGCCGAAGGGATACGAAGGGTCTCGACAGGTTGCTCTCAAATTATTGACCCCTACTCTTTTTAGTAACAAATCCGATTTTTTTATAAGGCCGCCCGAAAGCTCATCCAAACTTCCTCATGCTATAACTGCACAAGAAGCTTTAGAGGATTTGCCAAAAATCACAGTTCATCTTGAAGGCAAATTGAAACGAGGTGCAAGACGTTTTGACGAATTTATGACCTACTCAAAAAATATGCCTGTTTCAGATTATGCGTTACTAATGAGAAACTGGCTTGGCTTTGAAAGTAATGAAGGAGTTTCAGACCACGTAATAAGGTCATTGCCCAGAGACTATGCAATTTTCCGGCGTATGAATCCTGGCGACCAATATCCACAAGCCCACCAACATGCTTTAGAGATTTTAAATGAACGTTTAGAACAATTGACCTACGAAGGCAACTATCTTGTACCTAATACTCTTGAATATCAGAAACTTAAAAATGAGATAGTTCCTCCTTATGATGCAGGCAAATTTCCTAATAAGTGGCGGAAAATGGAAGCGGACCGTCCAGCCCGTACGTTAATGGCTCATTTAGGTAAAGATGGTTATTCCCATATTCATTACGACAGTAATCAAGCTAGAACAATTTCGGTGAGAGAAGCGGCTCGATTGCAATCTTTTCCAGATGGGTTCAAATTCTGTGGCACTATGAATCCAGCCTTCCGACAGATTGGTAATGCAGTTCCACCCTTGTTAGCTAAAGCTATAGCTGAAGAAATGCTAAAACAGATTAGGATGTACTGAAAATGTTAGGAAGGCTTGCACTTAAACGTTTAACTGTATCAGACTTAACTTTCTTTGCTCATCAAAGGAAATTATACCCCGATATTAAACAGAAGGCGATTAACTTAAACGCCGATATTTTAGTAGACCGAATATACCCTGCTCTTGGTCAACCATTTTTAGCACTTTCGCAAAGATTTCCTGTAGATTTATATTTATATGGCCCAGGGTTAGCCGATGAATACAATATACAGCGCAAAATTCTTAAACAACACAAGAATTGGCGATTAAACGGAGAACTGGTTTCTGACATTGATAATCCCACGCGATTTAATGTAATAGTTGCTGGCGACCTTGCTATTTTCGAGTTTAGTGATGGCCCTCAACCTGATAATTTAAGAATACTATTTTTGGCAAATGCAATTACAGAAGATAAAAGTTTATACGATGTTCTTAATAAATTATTGGGACAGGACAAAATGATTGAGTTAGCATCTTCTACTCTTGACCAAGCAATTAGTCAGGCTAATCCACCTCAATCCCATCCGATTTATAATTTTACCTTTAATAGTGATCTTGAGGATATTGTTCAAGGTAATAGTAAAGTAAGACAGAAACTTATCTCGAGACCTGCCCGACGAAAAATATCTCGTGCTGAGTTTCAAAGAGCTAAGGAATCTGCCGAGCGTGTAGGAATGTCTGGTGAACAATTTGTAAATGATTATCTGCTTAAATTAAAAGAACTCGGAAAAATCCATAGTTTTGAATGGGTATCTATTAGCGATGTTGTAAGTCCCTACGATTTTTGGATAAGTCTGGATGGAGTATCAAAAATTTTGTTAGATGCGAAATCAACAGAGAAGGGTTTCGAGCGTACTTTATATATTTCTTACAATGAATTAGTACAAATGAAGGATGGGATTGAGCGATACGATATTTATAGAGTATATAATATCGAAGATGATACTGCTCAGTTGCGTATAGCCGAAAATGTAGGAGATTTTGCACGAAATGTTTTGAGTGTACTGAATACACTGCCTTCAGGTGTTTCATCAGAAGGTGTTTCATTTTCTCCAACAATTTCATCCTTGTCTTTCGGGCAGCCTATTCAAATTGAACGTTTAGACCAGTCAACAGATGATGAATAAAACTAAAGTTAACTTAAGCTGGGCTACATTGGATTAAATGAATTTATACCGAGTCTTAAAGAGTTGTTACTGTTCGTATTGGCTCATTGCATTCGCCCAACTCTCTTGAATAAACACAACCCTTCCAGACTTGGTATTACTCGGTCTATAGCTATATCGGAAAGCCAGATGACGGTCGAAAGTGCTGCTAGAATCTGTAGCCAATTTGCAAAAAACCAAGCTAACTGATCAACAATTGAATTAGTTGTTAGCCATTTTAGCCGATTATTGAGGCTAAAAGTGAGAGGGCTAAGTATTCGAGAAAAAAATAGAGGGGCAACCATTCTTTTCAAAATGGTTGCCCCTTGTTCCCGTGATTTGTATCTAAAGGGTTGCTTTGTTGCTTATAGTATGCTAATATACAATCAGGTAAGCACTAATAAACGATAATTGAGGAAACGATTTGCAGGAGTTAACATGACTACAGAAACTAAAACGATTGTCCGCCCCTACGCGGGAGATACCGATTTGCAAACGATTTGCGATTTGCTTAATTATTGCAGCCAGGTTTATACACTTGAAGATACTTATAGCGCCGAAAGTTTGCGGGATGAATTTGACCACCCCGATTTGAATAAAGCGCTCGATTTGCAGCTATGGGAAGATGAGGCCGGGCGACTGGTTGGCTTCGGTCAACTCTGGCCCAATCCCAGGCCAGCTGAGGTGATGGATGGCTATCTTTTTTTTCGAGTGCATCCCGAAGCGGAAAATGGCGATGTGGTTCACCAGATTATCGAATGGGCCAGCACCCGCATGCGCTCGTTGGGACAAAATCAGGGTCTGCCCGTCCATTTTGACACTGGTTGCCGCGATTCGTATACCCCTATGCGTGGGGCGGTTGAGCAGAACGATTTTAAGCCGATACGCTATTTCTTTATGATGGGCCGTCCGTTGGATGAGCCTATTCCTGAACCGCAATTCCCCGAAGGTTTTGTTTTGCGCTACGTTGCCAGCGATGAAGATTTGGAGCAATGGGTTGAAGCTTTTAACCTCTCCTTTATTGACCACTGGAATCATCACCCTTTCACTATTGAAGCGCGCCGTCACTGGATGACGAGCAAAAATTATGTGGCTGAACGCGACCTTATCGGGGTTGCGCCGGATGGTACGGTTGCTGGTTTTTGTTGGTGCCGAATTGACCCAGATGAGAACGAGCGCAACGGGCGTAGCGAAGGCTGGATTGAGGATTTAGGCACGCGGCGCGGCTATCGTAAAATTGGTCTGGGTAAGGCTTTGCTTCTAGCGGGGTTGCAGCGCCTCAAAGCCGACGGTGTAGATACAGCATTATTGGGGGTGGATGCTGAGAACCCCAGCGGCGCGCTAGGCTTGTATGAATCGGTTGGCTTCACCAAACGCCGCACCAATATCGCCTACCGCAAGGAACTGTAATAAAATCTGCCAGCCTCGAAAAATCGAGAACTGGCAGACTTTTAGTAACTCAAGATTCAAAATTCAAAATTCAAAACTCCTACCCTCTCAGGTTGAGGATGGGCTTGAGCGCTTTTCGGCTGCTTTCGAGAGCACTTGATTCGAGGTAAGCCTCGAAAGCGGCGTTCTGGATACCGACGGCCATTGTTGGGTAGGCGTGAATGGTGTTCATAATATCGTTCAGGCCCAACTTGTGCTGCATTGCCAGGGCGATTTCGGGTAGCATTTCTCCGGCGTTAGCGCCGACCATGTGCGCGCCCAGAATTTTATCGCCTTTGCCTTCCAAAATAATTTTGATAAAGCCCTCGGTCTCGCCCTCGGCCTGCGCCCGGTCAATATCGTGCCAGGGGAAATTGATAACCCGAATTTCTTTATGTTGCTGGCGGGCTTCCTCTTCGGTCAGGCCAACGCGGGCTGCTTCGGGGTCGGTGAACGTTACCCAGGGAACGACCCGATAGTCCACTTTCTTCTTACCAACTGGCAGCAAGCAATTCCGAACCGCAATCCCCGCCTGATACGCCGCGACGTGAGTAAACAAATAGCCGCCGATTACGTCGCCGATAGCATAAATATTAGAAGCAGTAGTTTCTAGCTGGTCATTGACTTTAATGCCCTTTTTAGGGTCGTATTCTACGCCCGCCGCTTCCAGATTTAATTCGGTGCAATTGGGCGTGCGGCCCAGCGCCAGCAAAATCTCGTCCGAAGCGACTTTAACCGTTTCATAGCCCTGTTTGGCCTCGGCGATTTTCTTGCCATCTTCCATATAAACCTTTTGCAAGCGCGCTTCGGTAATAATTCGCACTCCGTCCGCCGCCAATCGTTCGGCGACAGCCTTACACATCTCAGGGTCTTCTTTGGACATTATGCGATCTGGGCCTTGAATAATGGTTACTTTGCTGCCTAACCGGGCGAAACTCTGGGCCAGTTCCACGCCGATTGGCCCACCGCCCACCACCGTCAGCGAAGCGGGCAACTGCGTCAGGTCGAACACGCCTTCGTTTGTCCAGTAAGAAACCTCTTTCAGTCCTTCCACTGGCGGTACCGTCGGACGCGAACCAGTTCCCAGCAAAAACGCCTGGCTGGTTATGACATTGCCGTCCAGTTCCAGTTCGTGGGGCGAACGGAATAATGCTTTGCCAAATTTTACATCTACCCCTCTGGTGTAAACCTCTTCGGCCTCGCCCACGCGCTTAATCACGCCCTGAATGTATTCCGAAACCTTCGCCATATCTACCGTCAATTCTGCTGCACTCAGCCCAACACGCGCGGCATCACGGGCGCTTTTGACTACCTTTGCAACGTGAATCATGCTCTTGCTAGGCACGCAGCCATAGTTAAGGCAGTCTCCGCCCAGGCGCTCCTTATCTATCAAAGCTACTCTTGCGCCCAGGGCTGCCGCAATTCGGGCCGCAGTAAGTCCGCCCGAACCACCACCGATTACAACAATATCATAGTCGTATTTTGCCATCGTGACACCTCCTACTTTTCTATTAATCTACTAAAAAACCGTTCTCAATTACTAGAATCTAAAACTAATATGCCTGAAACTTAACAAAATGTTAGCCGATAAATCAGCCTTTGTCTATACCTGGAAAAGCTTTGATTATCACCCGCCGAAAAATACTTGGACTTATTTCCAATTTAATCTTACTCGCCGCAGTGTCGAATTTTGTCGCATAGTTGTCTCAAACCTGCTTCTTACTAATTTAAAACACAAATTAAAATCCAGTGCAAGATAGCACTGGACATTGATTGCTTATTTTGTATAGTCAATTGTTTTTAACTTTACATAATTTATCAAGCTGATGGAGTAATACCACTGGCTTGCCCGGAATGAGGCCGATTGATTACCTCCATATTGGCGTGAACAACTCCCAGACGTAACATTAAACCTTGATGATTGAGCTGAATCAGGGTTTTGCGAAGTTGGTCGGTGCGCCCGGTAGCTTCGTAAGCTTTGGTAATTACCGGGGCAAGCTGTGAAGTAAAGCGGTCGCACAAGAGAATAAAATCGCGACTACTGATACCCTGTTTCCATAAATCACTGATTAAAGTTGAGGCAATCTGTCGTACATCATCCTGGTTACTAATTACTGAAACAGTGAAATTAACCGCAAATTCACGTAGCAGGTCTTGCACCGGCTTTTTAAGCCAGGGGGAACTTGCCAGGTTGGAGGAACTAAGTTGAAGAGCCGATGAAATTATTCGATCTTCAATCTGTTTTTTGAAATCATCGCTCAGTGCTGTATTCATGTTATATTACCCCTACTACTTTTCACGAGATTAATGGTCAAACTTTGCTATATAATTTTAATTTTTGTTGTGACTATGTTATCTGACTAACTAAACCAGCTTCACCTGCCGTGCGCTTAATAAACTATCTCTAGTCTATCACAATTCTGTTAGATGTAAATAAGCCTTTCAATTAGACCTTTCTAGGTCTAAGGTCTAACAGAGTAATTGGAACGAAGGATTAGGGCAATTTAACTCCTGGTACGTACAACTATTGACCTTTGCGTTTAGATTAAGTACAATAACGGCTAAAGGTCGAACAATTATTTTTGTGCGAGTGCGAACAAATCTAATCTACTGCTAATAATTGAGCTAGACCACCGGGACAGCGTGCGTGGGAATGGTGGAGGTAAAGCCTCTTTCTTTTTAGTTAAAACTTTTAACCGAAGAAATCGAAAGAATGTACCGCAAAACGGTTCTCGACAACGGTGTAAGAGTAGTTACCGAAAAGATGCCGGGTATACGTTCCTTAACAATTGGTGTGTTGGTGGATGCCGGTTCTAAAGATGAAAGCGCCGAACTTAACGGTGTGGCTCACTGTACCGAACACATGTTGTTCAAAGGAACGACCCAGCGTGATGCGACAAGCCTGGCCCGGATGATTGATCTGGCGGGGGGTCAATTAGGCGCGTTCACGGCCCGCGATTACACCTGCCTTTATGCTGCCGTGCTGGATGATTACCGAACCTATGCTCTGGAACTTTTTGGCGATATTTTGCTTCATTCCCTTTTTGATGAAGAATCTTTGGGACGCGAAAAGGCGGCTATTCTTCAGGAATTAGAAGCGGGCGAAGAAGTACCCGCCAAACTTACCCAGGAAATTTTAAAGCAGGTTGCCTGGGCCGGTCATCCGCTTGGTCAGAATATATATGGGCAACGCCAATCGGTTGCTCAATTGACCCGCCCACTTTTGCTTGATTTCTATCATAACCATTACCGGGCTGACCGCATTATTGTTTCGGCGGCGGGCAACCTTGACCACGACGACTTTACGGCCCAAGTCTATGATGCTCTCTGGTCGTTACCGGGCGATGCAGGTAAACCCGGCCTGGGGAAAGAACCTGATTTTCAAGCCAAAGTAGAATTGCGGCAACGCGAGTCGGCCCATGTGTATTTTGCATTGGGCGCACCTGCTCCTCTCTATACTTCGCCCGACCGCTATAGCGTTTTTGTCCTCAATGCCATCCTGGGGGCAGGTATGAGTTCGCGGCTTTACCAGGGCGTGCGCGATAAGCAGGGCTGGGTCTATGACATTGGCAGCAACTACCATCCTTATCGCGATGGGGGGTTGCTCTTGGTTGAAGGCTTTACTACCCCAGAGAATTTGTTGCCGGTGATAGAGGCAATTCTTGACCAGCTAATCAGCCTACTTTCCGAGCCAGTGGGTGAAGAAGAATTATGGCGGGCCAAAGAATATTTGCGGGGCGAGATTTTAATTAGCGCCGAGGCCAGTAATACCCGCATGAGTCAGCTTGCTACTCAGGAATTTTATTTTGGGCGCTTTTTGCCTTTGGAAGAACTGGTCGAAGGGGTACGGCAAGTATCGGCTAACGATATACTGTTGCTGGCGGATAATATGTTCCAACCTGGTGGCCTGACCCTGACCGCGCTTGGCCCATTGGTCAAACAGACTAGCTTGCAAAGGCAATTGGAGGAATTACTAGCGATTCAAACGTAAAAATCCTGTGGTAGGGGCGCAATTTATTGCGCCCAGCAGGGTTTGATGAATCAAACCGCTACCGAAACAGCAATTGGTTACGTCCAAGAAGGGTTTGATGAATCAAACCGCTACCGAAACCGCGATTTCTTGAGTTCAGCAGAGTTTTGACCCTTCAAATTCCTACCGAAACAGCCCAATATTGGCGATTTATGGAAAGTAAGAGAGAAACTACTTCTCAGATTAACTATATTATACTATAATAGTTAGAAAGTAGAAGCGCTCGATGGTCATTCCAGGCTTTAACAAAGTGCCAGGCAAATTCTTGCATTAGCCAGCAGAATGGAATGAGCGGAGGAATAGGCGATGGCCGACGGAAGAAAAGAACTCGACCCCAAAATAAAACGCAACTGGGAAGATATTCAAAAGCGTTATAACTATCCGGTCAACGCAATTGGTGTTAAAATTGACCCAAAAGACAAAGAGACCTTGAAGGTCTGGCGGGACAACGGTATTGACAAATTTGTAAAACAATAGCAGGCTAGCAGATTAGGAGACCCCTGTGGTGGGGAATAACAAATTAGTACTGGTGGTAGACGATAGTCCCACTATCCGAAAAATTGTAGAGATTACTCTCAAGCGCGAGGGCTACCGGGTTAACACTTGCGATAACGCAATGAAGGCGCTGGCGAGTGTGGCGGACGACCCGCCCGATTTGGTACTGCTCGATGTAATGTTGCCGGTAATGGATGGCTATAAGGTTTGCTCGATTATCAAAAAGCGCCATCGAGATATGCCCGTCGTTATGCTTTCGAGCAAAGATGGCTTCTTTGATAAAGTACGTGGCAAAATGGTTGGTTCAACCCATTATATTACCAAACCCTTCGAGCCGCGTGATTTATTGTCGGTAGTAGCCAAATATACTGGGGCTGACCGCACTGGTACTGACCGCCTGGAACAACGGTAACGTCGGGCGAAGTCGGCGGCTATCCGGGCATCTTTATGCTTACGCTTTTGCGAGTGGCACTTTAACTCGCGTTCGGTCCAGAGATAGAGGATTAAGGTATGGGGTCAAATTCCACCCTGAATTTGAATGGTCGGGTCGAAAAAACCGACATTCCAACGCTCTTGCGTTCAGTCGAAAAAGATAAATTGACCGGGGAACTTAGCTTTACCCGCAATAATGATCGAATTGACCTCTATTTCTTATTCGGTCAACTTTACCATGCTAAATGGCGCGAGACTACCGGGGTGGCAGTGATTAGCGAGCTTTTGGGCTGGCGCAACGGCAATTATATGTTTACTGAGGGCATTATCCCGGCGCAGGCCAGCATCAGCGACGATATTGAGCGCATTTTGGCCCAGGCTTCGCCTTCCTCCGGCAACCAGCAACGCACTGGCACTACTGGCTCGTTTGCCACGCGCCCTAATCCCAATACTAATTCTAATCCTAATGCCGGGCCGCCTCCGCAATCTAGCCCGGCCTCGCGCCTGATGCCACAGCCGCCGGTACGTCCGCCCGCGCCGCCCAACCCGGTCAGCTTTAATGATGTAAGCCCGGAAATTGCCGCATTTGACCTCGGTTCGCTGGGTGGCCCCTCTGTTCCGCAATCGCCGGTAGTGCCGCGCCAAAACCCGAACCCGCCGATTGGTAATAATACCCCGACCAGCCGACCCCGCAGCCAGGAAGTAGATAGTATTGCCGCTACCGATAGCTCGGTCATTAATGACCGAATTGCCCCTTCTCCGCCTGCCAATGGTTACTACCGTACTCGCTACTTTTGTTTGCCGGGGGGCGAACAGATGGCGACTTCGTTGGTAGCGACTGGCCCGCAACTTGAGGAAGAACTTTTGCACCTTTCGGAGGTGAGTTTTACTGGCTACGTTTTGGGCAGCCCCGAAGTGGAAGGTTATCCCGCCGTCGGTATCTGTCTTTTGACCGGGCGCTTTATTCATGCTTTTGTGCATGGTACGGGCGGGCAAATGGTTGAGGGCGAAAAAGCCTATCGAATGATTTTAGACCAGCGCGGCAATCAATCCAGCCGCTTCTACTGGTTTTACGAACTGGCTGCCGAGAGTATGCGCTCTGCGATTGCTTTGCTGACCCCACCCCATCGCTATATTCACCTGGAAGCCCGTATTATTCGTTTCCGCGAAATGATGCAGCTCTTGACCGACGAAAGGCAAACCGGCTGCTTGAAAATTACGGTGCCGCCCGGTTCGCAGGGTGCCGGGATGCAAAATTCGCCCCTGGCTGGCGATTGTGCTTACATGCCGCTTTTCCAGGGTAAATTGATGGGGGTGTGGACGGAAAGCAACCCGCGCCTCGCTAACGATGGCCCGCTGCTGCAACGTTTCTTGAGCGAACCACAGGCTTACATTGATTTGCATACGACGGCGACAGTCGCCGAGCCGGGTCTGCCCCTCGAAGCCCTGATTGGCGGCGCTCAAACTGTCGTGACAGGCAGTGTGGCAGTTACAACCACGCTGGATGGTGTGCCGATTTCAAGCACTACCACGGTTTCAGCCCCTGGCTACAGTGGCGACCCGCCGACTCCGCCAGTGCAATCTATTGACGATGATGAGCGCCAAATCCAGATGATTACTTCTATTTCGCGAATGGAAGCCACCTGGACGCAGATGCAAATAAAAGATAAGATGGATGAACATACCAAGCTACTGGCGCTGGCTGGTTTTGTTAATGAGGTGCTTTCGCTTATCCAGACGGTAAGCGGGCGGCGCAGCGTGCAGGAAATGATTAACCGGGGCTTGCGCCAGGAATTAGCGCCTTTCCGCACTATCTTTCAGTTGCTGGAAGTGCCGCAGGGCCAGATTAATATTGTTCGACTCTTGAAGGAATACGAACTTTTCAGCCGGGATAGCGAAAAATCGGGGACGGATTTCTACCGCGAGACCGGGCGTGCCTTCCGCACCCTCATCCGTAGCGCTTTCCAATATTACGTTTCGCTCATTCGCCAGGAACACGTGCGCTTTGAATGTCAGGAAATGTATGAAGTTTTCCTGCAAGAAGTGGTCAAGAAAATGTAGTGGCTTTAGCTAGAAATAATAGTTAAAAGAAATAGAAAATTATGCCGCAAAAAATACTGGTAGTAGACGATAGCCCAACCGAATTGACCCTGATGAGCCAGCCGCTCAAAGACGCTGGTTATTGGGTCGTCACCGCGATTGATGGTGAAGATGCTATCAATAAAGTTGTCAGCGAAAATCCTGACCTGGTAGTTCTCGATGTAGTGATGCCGAAGAAAAATGGCTTCCAGGTTTGCCGTGAAATTCGCACCCGATTGGGCAAGCAAACCTTGCCCGTGATTATGCTGACCACTAAACAGGAGGCCAGTGATAAATTTTGGGGTCTCAAACAAGGTGCCAACGAATATATGAGCAAGCCGTTCAGCCGCGAAGACCTTCTTGCGGCGGTGCGTCGCTTTATCTAGCTGGTATTTTCCCAATGATTTTATGGTTTGCCGGTCATTGGGCCGGTCTTTTGGGCAAATAGCCGATTCGTCCTCAAAGGTCTATTATGAGTCAATCAGAAATTAATCAAACAAATCCTGCCACACCCGCCACCACTTCGCAATCCGAACAGACCCCTGGTATTCAATATCTGCTGGTTGCGCTGGCTGGTCGCCAATATGGGGTGCCACTTAGCGTTTTGCAGGAAGTAATGCGCTTCAACCCCGATGCGGTTGCGCCCATTCCCAATACTCCCGAATGGCTGGAAGGTATTATCAGCTTGCGCGGCACGATTATTTCGGTGGTCAGCTTGCGTACTTTCCTGGGCTTCAGCCGCTACGACGATACCCCAGGTCGCACGCTAGTCTTCGATTTGGGCTTCCGGCTAGGTGGGCCGATTCCCCGACTGCTGGTGGTTTATAGCGGCGAATTACAGGTTGGCTTATTGGTGGATGATATTCTGGGCGTGGTCTTCGTCAACCCGGCTGCGGTCAAAGCTTCCGATAATCCGCAAGATTTGGCTGGCCCATATCTCGAAGGCATCTACGACGACCCCGATGGCAGCAAAACCGTTGCCCTGCTCGATGCCCGCAAGCTCATCACTTCATCGCAAATGCTACAGTTCGAGCCGCTTGAGAGTTAGAAAGGTTGCAGTTACTTGAGGGTCAAAATTAAAGACCTTGAACCGCTTCATAGACCAGAAACTTCGCGGCCACGACCCAAGCTTGAAAAATTAAGTGATGAAGAACTGTTGGAAGCAGCTAATAATCCGAACAATGGTGAACGGATGTCAATTAGTAAAAAAACTGGAAGATTAATTCAGGGTAACGGACGGGCTTATGAACTAAAGAAACGAGCCGCCGACCCGAAAAGCCGTATCACTGAAGATACCGAAGTTTCGGTAGATGTTGAAGATTCTTTAGACGATTGGCTATTTCCAGATGATTGATTAAAGAAGAAAGCTAATTGCTAATCAATGTTTATCGGGGGTCTACCTAATGAAATTTAGTTATTTACAAAATATAAATGTTCTAAATCAAGAAGAAAAGATTGCTTTCTATTTAACATTTGCTAACAGACTAACTACAGCTAATCGCAACATCTGGTCAGACGACAGCTTTTCGCTGGCGGAACAGATAGATGCTATGAAGTGGACTAATGAGGTGATGCATCGTGTACTAAATCGGTTGGATGACCTTGTGATGGAACGGAATGATTTCAGTGATGAAGATATTTGGAATTTAATAAAACAACATGCCTCTCAGAATAAAATTACTCGCGGTGCTGTTGGTTACGCTATTGAAAAAAGTTATAATCAGGTTATCGAATCGCGTACCAAACAATATGCGGCGGCTAGAGCAGGCGATAGTGAAAAATAGATTAGAGAATATCTGGCAAAAAGGTGAAAGTAGTCAAAACATTTTGTCAGAGCTTAAGGAACGTGCTAAACAAAGAAGCTGTGAAGTATGGCTGGAACAAATAACTGAAAAAATAATAGGGTCTAAATTGGTAAACCCTGAACCCAAAATTGGAGAAACCCGTTATGCGTAGCTTTATTCGTCCCCAGGACTGGCCCATTGTAACTAAACTAATTGTAGCGTTTTTAATTGTAGCGCTTGTGCCGCTCGGTCTGGTGTCGCTGATTAGCTCGACCCAGGCCCGCGACGGTTTGTTGAAATCGGCTCAGTTGAACTTGATTAATGCTTCTAAACGGACTTCTTCGGCGGTGGATGCTTACATCCGCACCCGCTTGAGCGATGTGCAGCAAATGGCGATTGACGAATCGGTTATCGGCTTTCTCAGTGCCGACCGAGGTACGCTCGATTTGCGTACCAACCGCGATGCGCTGGCGACCCGTCGTTTGCTGGCTTCCAGGGCTAACGCGATTGGCTTGAATAATAAACCCTATTATTTTGTTGCCAGAGTAGATAAAGACGCAACCCTGAATGGTCGTATCGAATTAACTTCTAACGTGGAAAAAGACCAGGAAGGGGCGGTGCCGCCGGGTGAGCCGACCAGCGTTGAAAATCAGCCCTACTTTTTGGAAGCACTCACCAGCCAGTTTTATATCTCCGACCCAATTTTGAGCGAGTTCAGCGATAAAAACGTAGATGCCTTTATGTATTACAGCACGCCAGTTTACGATGCTAAAGGCAATAAAATTGGCGTAATTGTGTCGCGTTCCAGCATTTTCCCAATCTGGCAAATTGTGAACAGCGATGCCGACGTAGCCGGAACGGGCAGCTTTGGGATGTTGATTGATAACACCAACCGGCTGGGTATCAGGATTGGCGATAGCCGGGCCAACAAGCCCGAAAAGCGTACCGAGTATCTCTACAGTATTATGCGTAATCTAAACACTGCACCGGGCGCGACCAGTCGTACTCCCTACGTTGAAAGCAACCGTTTCCCCGATAATTTTAATTATCAGGCTGCCCAAAAACCGTTGCCCGGCGTGTACGAGAGCGCCCAGGGCAATTACGATGAGGCTAACCCGTTCTTTTCGACCACCATTGTTGATGACGATGCCCGTGTTGGTTACGCTCGTCTTAGCGTCAAGCCCTGGTATTATTATGTGGTAGTGCCGCAGACGACTTACGCCGCTGCCGCCAATAATATTATCAACTTTATCGCGATTGTGGTGATTGTAGCTATTTTGCTGGTGATTTTGCTGGCCTTCGTCTTTGCCCGCTTGCTCACTATCCCGGTACGCCGTATTTCTCGCGTTTTGACCAATATCGGTATGGGTGACTTCGATGCTCGTGTGCAGGTCAATAGCGCCGACGAACTTGGTCGGTTGGGTGAATCGCTCAACGCTATGTTTGATAATACGCTGACGCTCATCCAAACCCGCGAAGAAAAAGAGGAGTTGCAAGACCGCATTACCACGTTGCTGAACGAAATTAGTACGGTGGCGGAAGGCGACCTGACGGTTCAAGCCGAAGTTACCGCCGATATTACCGGGGCTATCGCCGACTCCTTCAACCTGATGATTGAAGAATTGCGGCGGGTTATTCTCAATATTCAGCAATCTACTGGTCAGGCTAACATTTACTTTGAGCAGATGGTCTACAATACCCAGCGCACCGACGAAGCGGCTGACCGTCAGGCCGCCCGAATTTTGAACGTAAGTAGCGTAGTAAGCGATATTGACCGCTCGATTCAGCGCGTGTCGGAAAGCACCGTGACCTCGGCTCAGGTCGCCCAGGAAGCCCGCGCCAATGCTCACCAGGGTAGTTTGGCGGTAACTAAATCGGTTGCCAGCATGAACCGTATTCGCGGCAACGTGCAGGAAACCGCCAAGAAGATTAAGCGACTGGGTGAAAGTTCGCAGCAAATCGGCGAAATTGTGAAGCTGATTGACGATATTGCCGACCAGACTAATATGCTGGCTCTCAATGCGGCAATTCAGGCAGCCATGGCGGGTGAGCAGGGCAAAGGTTTCTCGGTGGTTGCCGAAGAAGTCCGGCGTTTGGCTGAACGCAGCGCCGCCGCCACCCGCGAAATTGCCACGCTGGTCAAATCTATTCAGGATGATACCTCCGAGGCGGTAGTCGCGATGGAAGAAAGCACTCGCGAAGTGGTGGAAGGCTCGAAAGTGGCGGACGACGCGGGCCGTGCCCTGGACGAAATTCAGGACGTGGTAGACAAGCTGGCTCAGTTAATCGTCTCCATTTCGGAAGTAGCCCAGCAACAGGCCGCTAACTCGACCAGTATTGCCCAGAGTATGAACGACATCTCATCGCTAACGATGGAGGCGACTTCCCTCCGCCAGCAATCGGCGACTGCCGTTAGCAAACTGGCAAATATCGTGGAAGACCTCAATTCTTCGGTCAGTACCTTCAAAGTTACGCCGGAAGAAAGCAAACCAGAATTGCCTTCCAGCTGGTCGCAAGTGGTTTCTTTGGAGAATAAGCCTTTCTCGGACAATCGGTTGCATGAACTGGCTTTCCAGCCCGACGTGCCGAACGAGTACCAGCCCGACGTGCCGAACGAGTACCAGCCTGACGTGCCGAACGGCTACCAACCGAATAGTACCTACCCGACCTGGAACAATGTTCCTCCGACTGCGCCAGCACCGTCAGTACCGTCAGTACCGTCAGGCTACCGCCCGGATGGTTATCCTGTTGCCTGGCCTGATGCTCAGGAACAACCACAACCGCCGTCTTATTATCCAGCCCCGCCCCCACCGCCCGCCCCGGTTTCAGTCGGTGATGGGCGGGCCACTACCAATGCGGCTAACGTCCCGAACGGAGTTGGCGTTGGGGTGACTAACAGTGGAGCAAAAGCGGCTCAGAGCAAGGGTGAGAACGATTTTGACCTTGAAGCGATGTTAGCCGAGGATGCCGATTTCTTCGAGTCTATCTTTGGCGATTCGGGTAAGAGCAATTATTCGGGCGATGGTCGTTCTACCCGACCCGGTGGCCCTGGAAAAAATAACTAGGGAAAAGCAAATTATGGAATACGATGCAGAATTAATCATGGCTTTTTTGGAAGAAATTGAGGGCTATTTGCCCCAATTTCGTTCCCATCTGGCGAAGCTGGAAACAAAAGCCAAAGACCGCGATAGCCTGGATGAGTGTTACCGCCTCGCGCACACTATCAAAGGCACTGCCGGTATGATGGGCCTACACGAAATCAGCCAGCAGGGACAGGTGATGGAGCAAGCCCTATTGCCCGTGGTCGAGAAGAAAGCGCCCTACACTCACGATGTTGGCTCGCTATTGCGTACCCGGATAGAGCGGGTAGACCAACTTTTAGCCGAATTCAAGGGTAGTTACACCAGTACTCCTGGCATGGTGGTTGGCTCAAGTGCGGTTGAGTCGGACTTGCCTGTGCGGTTTGCTCCACCCAGCGATGCCAGAGCGTCGGATGCGGGTTTCTCGCTCGATTTTGATTTTGATGAAGATTTATCATCGCTGCCCGGCTTCGCCCAGGCTCCGGCGATTAACCCGCCTGCCACCCAGCCGAGTCGTCAACCTGCGCCGCCTTTCACCCCGCCACCGCCAATGCCCCCAGCGTCGCCAGTTCCAGCTTTCGATTTTGATGCGCCGCTTGAACCAGCTTTTAGCTTTGAGTCATTGCCCTCTCCGGCCCTCAATTTTGAGCGTCCGCCCGAACCAGTATTTCAGAATGACCGCCCGCCCGCGCCTTTTACGCTGGATTTTGACCTGGATAGCGGTGATACGAACCCGCCAACTACCAATCCTTTTGGCCCTGGTCAGCCGGAAGACCTCAGCTATTTGTTGGAACAGGATAACGCCAATTTGTCTTTTGACAAATTTGAGCCACAACTTGAGGATGCTACTCATCAGGCTACCAATCTGGCTTCCGCCGAATTGACTAATTTTGTGCTGCCCGATTGGATTGGCAACCAGGATGTTAACCCGGTTCAGTCTCAGTCTCAGTTTCAATCTCAATCTTTCCAGCCAGCTTTTGAGCCACAAGCTCAAGCTAATTCCCTCAATGATCTGAAAGGGTTTTCGCTGGACGATATTCTGACTAACGACATGGACATGGACGCAGCAGCCGCCCAACTTGACTTCGACAACACGTCCAGCTCATCGCGCTTTGAAAGCGAGGCTTTGCCCAGCAATATACCCGTGAACGAGGTGAATTTATTCTCGTCTTACGGCGTTTCCGCCCCTGGTGCGCCCAACCCAATAGAGTTTGATGACCTGGATTTAGCGCCTGTCCAATATCGGGGCGACCTGGGTGTAATACCGCCTTTCCAGGGCGATACGCCGGATGATTTTACTGATGCTGCCGATTTGCTGGCCCAATTCGACCACGACCCCGGTATGTTGCTATCGCCCGACCATTTTTCCGCTACCCCTACCTCACCAGCCAGCAACGCTTCTGACTTTCCACCAATATTTTCGCCGAACTGGGAGAAGCCTCAGTCGGGAAAAAGCCCTCCGCCTACTTCGCTTGAACTTCATGCCAGCGAATTATATTCGGCTTTTACTATGCCGCCCGCCTCGAACCCTGCGGTTGAGCCAGAAATATCTAGCTATAACCCTGACGAGCCGCTTAAACCTTTTGACTTCGGCTCGTCTGTGTCGGTACAAGAGCCATTTACACCGTTTGGCTCGACTCCTTCGCAAAAGCAAGAGGCCACCAGTTATCAGGATGATTTGCTCTCGCTGGGGCTGGATAATTCCTTCCGCCCGTTCGACCCGCAGCATTTAGACGAGTTCGACAACGATTTGCCCGACCTGTCACTCAATGCTACGGCTCAATCTTATACTCTGAGCGACCCGGCCCGCTTTGAAGCCGAAGCCGAAGCCGCTCTACCCATGCTCGAACTCGACAAATTTGAGTCAAGCACATCATTTGACGAGGCCGAAGGTTATGAGGTCGCCATTCCTGAATTTGAGTTTGACGACCAGTTTAACAGTGCCAATCCGCTTACAACCGATAACCAGTTTGAAATCGCGGCCCCTCCGATACATCCTGTCCAGTCGGATGCAAGCGCTGAACCGTTTGCCCGGTTTAAGCCCGCCACCGATGCTGCTGATATGGAGGGAGAGCTTGCTCCTTTGCCCGATTTCAACCTGGACTTTGATTTTTTCCCTGCTGAAGAAGCTTCCAGCCCTGAAGCAGCGCTTGAAAAATTTGAATTCAACCTTTCTGAACCCGCCCCGGTTGTTCCTTTCGAGTCAGAGTCAGCCCCGATTACTCCTTTCGAGTTTTCGGATACTACGTTTCAAGGGTTTGGCTTAGAAGAGCCAGCCGAAAAATTCGAGTTCGATTTAGCCGATGCAGCCACTTCACCCGGCTTTATTCCACCCGCTAACGCCAATGCTGAAATTTTGCAACCTTTTGGTGAGGACGAAACTACAGTCAAGCCTTTTCAGCCTTTGCCTCAATTCGAGTCGCCGTCGCGTGAGGATGGGGTGGCGCAGGTAGTTGAGCAAGTTTACACCCCGCTTCCTCTGACTGACGATGACTCGGCAATTGAAATGGAGGCGGCTGAACTTTCCACGCCCGAAATTAGCAGCGCGAAAAGCGAGTTTGATAACCCCTTTGATTTAGAACTGACCGAGGAAGAAGCGGCGGCGCTGGCTGAAATGCAGGCGGCGGCAGCGGCGGGCGATAGCGACGAGGTGGTAATTGATTTCGATATGGGCGCGCTCTGGCTGGCGGAGGCTCAATCTGATATTGACCGACTGAACGAACTTATCAGCGAATTTGACGAGAACGACAACAATACGGAAGATGCCGC
>JBBQXW010000102.1:0-20793 GCA_038209275.1 Chloroflexia bacterium
AAAGGGCTGACCTTCCTGGCAGTTTTTTTGCTGATTGCCTTTTATAATCAATGGGACAATGCAACCGCCTGGGTTTATATGGCGCTACACGGTACGTATGGATTGCTCTGGATACTCAAAAGTCAGCTATTTCCAGACCGCAACTGGGAAGCACCCGCCAGTCCTTTAATGGGACTCGTCATCTGGGGCGCACTCAGTCTTTACTGGGTTACACCCTGGCTTATTACCTCGCAGGCAATCCAGGCACCCGGTTGGTATCTGGCGCTTTGCATCAGCCTCTACACCTTCGGAGTTTTCTTTCACTTTATTTCCGACATGCAAAAATATGTTGCGCTCAAGCTGCGGCCTAACGAGCTTATCACCGAAGGAGTCTGGCGCTGGGTACGCAACCCTAATTATTTCGGCGAGTTGCTAATTTATAGCGGCTTTAGTCTGCTCGCCATGCACTGGCTACCCTTTGTGGCGCTGGCCCTTTTCATTGGGGCGGTCTGGATTCCGCAAATGCTGAAGAAAGAAAAATCGCTCGCCCGCTATCCCGAATTTAGCCATTACAAAGCCCACAGCAAAATAATTATCCCATTCATAATTTAACTGTTATAATCGAAAGTGTTCGATTATCTCCCCGCTCAAGACTTTCGTTTACCCCAGGCATTAGCCTGGGAAATTATTAGTTTTTGAATTTTTCTTACAAGAAAAATTCAAAAACTAACAGAAAACGGAAACTTCTTAGCTTCGGGGAAATTTCCTCAGAAAATTTCCCCGAAGCTAAGAAGAATCAAGAAGTAAATTTAATCTTTGGGTGGGGTGGGACGCGGGACAGGGGTTTTAGTGGGCGCGGGGGTGGCGTGAGGCTGCGGGTGCGCCGGGGGTGGCGGAGACTGGACGGTGCTTTCCAGGAAAGCACCATCTTTCCCAAACTTGCTAATGCGGCGCTGACCGGGCGTGCCGGTAATCTCGATACGGATGACCGCCTCCCATGTGCCATCCATTTCTACCCAGGCTATCGTCTGGGGAACTTCGGTGGCCTGGCGCGTCCATTGCCGCCCGTCCACCTGGTCATCGTAAAGGATTTCGCCGGGGTGTTTATCCCCGGCGGGAGAAGTTGCTTCGTTCATCACCCTTTTCTCCTGAGTTATGGTTTGTATTCCTTATCGAGAATATCAAACCGCTTGGGTACAATCTTGCGATATTCCTCGAATTTTTCGGTATTTTGGGCGCTAACATAGACCTGAATAGTCTCGGCTACGTCCTCGGCAATCGAAGCTCTGGCATAATCCGAAACAAAGACCTTGTCGCTGTCCATAGCACTTTTCCAGTCCAGCCACTTGCCCTCGTCTTTTTTAGTACCCCATTTTTTGTACGACCAGGTATGCCCGGTCTCGTGAATCATCGTGCCGTGCCGGTAATTATCGTCGGGCAGGTCTTTAGTACTCTTGTCGGGATAGATAGTCACTACGCCCGCCGCCCCTGCGGTCATATAAGAATGGAAATCAGGGGTGTTGTACTCTACCGCCCAATGCGGGTCATCTGGATTGGTAACAGCGTTGAGCAAAATAGTGTTAATGACCGAGCGGGCCGATTTGGGCAAATAGCTGGCGGAATCGGCGGCTTGCTGCACGGTGTGGTTGTGATGGCCCACCGTAGGTGCTTTGGGCGCAACGATAACAAGCTGCACGCCATCCTTGAATTTCTGCGTCCATTCCTCGGCATCAGCAGTGATACCCCGGAAAGCATAATCTTTCTTCGCGACTGGCCCTTCCAGCTCATATTCTATTTTGGCAGTGTTTACCTGCTCGGCGACCACTCCCGGCCCAACCCCTTTGTCAGCAATCAGGGCTTTGAGCGCCTTTGCCTGGTCATCCTCGCTCATTGTCAAAATACTGGCAAACTTGCCACGCAAATTGTTGCGGGTAGCCACCGACAAATCGTTGGTTTCGCCGCCCACTACATTAGTCAGAATAGTCTTATCTCCGCCCGGCACTTTAGCCCAACCCGGTAGTGCCTGCATCCCGCCAACGGCGGCTTTCGCGTCAATCGCCTCCATACTAAAACTAATATTAGTGGCAACTGGTCGTGGCCCCCAGGCTGGTTTCCATTTAAGGATAACGGCATCTTTGGCGACCCCACTGATTTTGACCTTTTTAAACTCAATCAGGCTGGGGTCGGGAGCTAAGCCCCACTTTTCCAGATGTTGCTTGACTTCACCCTTGAACCAATCCACAAACTCGCTTTTGGCAAAGTTAGGGTCGGTAGTAAGTACCAATTCGTCGGAAGCAAGTGCGGGCGGGTCTACTACTGGCGCTGGCACTTCGATATTCAAAGCCGCCCAGGTTTTTTCACCCACAATGCCATCGGAAGTTAGCCCCTTCGATTTTTGGAAAGCGTGGACTGCCGCCAGGGTTTTCGGGCCAAAAATACTATCTTCTTTCAAAGGAGGGTCGGAGGCTTTATGCTTGTTTAGCTTTTGCTGCAAGTCAAGCACATGCTCACCGTTTGAACCAAGTAAGGCGGTTTTGTAGCGCTGAATAACGGTGGTGCTTGTAGTGCTAGAACCTAACATGCGGGCGACGGCACGATTTCCCATGCTATGTTGCAAATGGAGAATGGTATTTCGGCTCAAGCCCGCAACTTGTGGAGTCATCTCCGATTGGGCATCATGACTATCTGATTCCTGGTCGGCTTCCTCGTCGTGTTCTACCACTTGTAAAGCTTGCTGCACGGTTTCTCTCTCGCCTCGGATACGAGTTCGTTTTCTGATTGGCATGGCAGCCCCCTTAGCTGAATCAACTAGAAGGATTTTGAAAATAGGTTGAAATTCATTATAGCACTTGTTTCGGCCTATGAGAAGTGATGAGTGATGAGTAAAAATGTTTCTTAATCTATGAAAATGTCTCCGTGTCTCCGTGCCTCCGTGGTGAACTTATGTCTTATAGCGAGAAAAATTTAGGGGTGAAGCATCTGCCAGTGCAAGGGAAGGGTCTGGCTCATGTGACGGTCAGCGGTAAGCCAGTTGTGAGAGCCATCTTTTAGCACGGCTGGGACGGCGTTAGGGATACCGTGCCGGGCCAGCAATTTTAGCAAATGTTGCGCCCGATAATAATTGGCATCGCCCGGTTCGGCACTTTCTGGCCCGCTTTGGATCATCCAGCACAGCCGAGCAAGTTCCTGCTTATCGCCGCGAATAACCAGGTTAACCGGACTGTTAGCCGCGCCATAGCTGTAATCACGAGGTTGCCCGAAGTGCGGATTAAAGAGTGGCGCAGTAAACACCCGGTCATCTTGCTTGATGCTCTGCCCGTTCTTGGTGGCGTAGAAAAACGTGCCATCGTAAGCGCCCGCACTGCTGAACAAACGCGGATATTGGGCCGCAATCTTCATAGCAGTCAGGCCACCCAGCGAAAAGCCATCTACGCCCCGGTGCGCCCCTTCCGCCAGCGTGCGATAATTGCTATCCACATAAGGAATAAGCTCATTCAGAAAATAATCTTCAAAGCGGCCCGTGCCGATGCCTCGCGCCCCCCCGACCAGGCTCGGCTGTTTTAAGTTGACCAGTAGCCCCGGAATAGTATCCTCGTCGCTGGAAATGCCCGGAAAGACCATAATCATCCGGCCCACCTGCCCGGCGTGCAGCGCATCCAGATAAGTATCAACTACGGTGCGCCCGCTACGGGAGTGGTCTTCTTCGGCGTTCACCCATTCGCGCTCATGTCCCCGAAAAAGATAAACTACCGGGTAGCGTTCGCGCTGGCGGCTCGGCTCATCGTAGCCGGGCGGCAAATAAATATAGAAAGATTTGGGAATTTTTAGAATTAAACTATTGAGGGTGACGCGCCGTACCCGCCCATCAATTAAGGGGATTTTTACTACCCGGTCTTGCCAGTTCGCCACATTATCATGAATAATGCGGTTGTGAACCGCTTCATCGCGGCGATTGGGCAGAAAACCACCGTTGGCGGCAGTTTCGGTAGTGTGCCAGCTACCACGAGTATACTTGTAGCGAAAGGGTTTATTGAGCGGCAACCAGACGCTAAGACGAGCTACGTTGCCACTGCGCATAAGTTTGTAGGCCGGGTTATCAGGCCTCCAGTTGGCAAAATCGGTTGCCAGATAAACTGGTTCGTCGCTGGGCGTGTTGGGGGGGAGCGTAACCGCAAAAGTTACCTCGACCAGAGAAGCCGGAACTAATTTTTCAGGTGTAACTTCACGGTTCTGACTCAATTTTAACTCTACAAATTTGTTTCAGTGCCAATTCCCAGCGCCTGCGCCCGACGATAAAGATAGGCTGCCAGCGCTACATCCTGGGCCGCATTGCCAACCGATTTGAAAAAAGTGATTTCTTCCGGCGCTAATCCGGCCCGACCCGGCTTGCTTCCGGCTACAATCTCGCCCAACTCGGCGTAAATATGGTTCTCGTCAATCAGACCCTGGCGTAGCGGCATGATTACATCGCCTGCTTCACTCAGGCAAGCTTCCCGTGCATCTACCACCAGACGCGCCCGTACCACCGTCTCCGCCGGAACTTCGCGCATTTCGGCGGTATACGAACCAACCCCGTTTATATGCGCGCCCGCCGCGAGGTCTGCATCTGCAAAAACTGGCTCACGGCTGGTCGTGGCGGTTGAGACCACTTCGGCATCTTTCAAAGCCATCGTCGGGTCTGGCACTACCCGCACCACCAGCCCGGTTTCCGCCACCAATCGTTTGGCAAAACTAACTGCTTTTTGCTGGTCGCGGCTGCACACCCGCACCTCTTCGATGGGCCGGACTGCGCTAATCGCTCTTAGCTGGGTATCGGCCTGTGCGCCCGCCCCGAAAAGAGCCAACCGCCGGGCATCGGGCCGGGCTAGTAATTTCGTGGCGATACCGCTTGCGCCGCCAGTACGAATGGCGGTCACGGTTGCGCCATCGAAAATAGCCAGAGGTCGCCCGGTTTCCTGGTCGAACAGCGTTACCAGACCATAGATTAGCGGCAAATTTTTGGCGGGATTGCGATAAAAAAGCCCCACCGTTTTGACCGCCAGCCCGTTCACTGCCGGGTCGCCGGTTAGCTGACCGGGCATGAGCAGCATGAGGGCTTCTTGCTCTGGTAACGGCACACCCGTCCGCAAAGGCACAAAGGCCCGCCCGCTCGAAAGGGCGGCAAACGCTCCGCCGACCACCTCGACCACCTCGGCCCAATCTAGTACCCGATAAATATCTTCTTTAGAAAGAACCAACATCGGCGCGCCTTTTCTTTAAAAAGACTTTTTAGTTTTTGAAAATTTTTTTGCAAAAACTAAAAAGATACAGAAAAAGGGCCAGCACCCGGCAGGGTTGGCCCCCTCGCCTATCCAACTTTTTAAGGGTATCGCAACCTAATAGTGGAGGGGTTCCCCCGCCCCAATTATTCCGCTTCGGTTTTGGCGAACTGCTTGTTGAATCTTGCCATCAAGCGCGATTTGCGCCGGGCGGCCTGGTTCGGATGAATAATCCCCTTTTGAGCGGCTTTATCCAGATTGCTGGCAGCTACCCGAATTGCTTCCTCGGAAAGTTCCTGGTCGCCGCTACCGATTTCGGTAACAGCACTTTTAACATAAGTTTTGAGCGAACTGCGTACCGGCTTATTACGCAGCGTCCTGCGCGTATCTTTGCGAATTGATTTGATTGCCGACTTAATATTAGCCAACCTTGCGTTTCCTCCTGAAAATTGTACTTTTTAGTACTTTACAACCCTTATCTTTAGATTTAGCTTTGCCTGTCTATTTTCTTTATTATTGCAGACAGCAACAAATTATAGCAGAAGCGCCCTTCAAAGGCAAACCGATTCAAACCCGGCTTGTTAGAAACACAATTTGCGCTAAAAGCCGCCTTGAGGGATAATAAGAGCCTATCCCAGTAGGGGTTTGATTCATCAAACCCTGAACTTGGGCGCAATTCATTGCGCTCCTACCGAGATAGGTTCTAAGGCAGTGTTAAAAATTAAGTTCCCTTTTTTCGTAGGGGCGAATCGCATACGCCCTTGAACGCTGTGCCAAATCAAACGGGCGTATGCGATTCTTTTTTCGTAGGGGCGAATCGCATACGCCCTTCAACGCGGTGCCAAATCAAACGGGCGTATGCGATTCGCCCCTACCACAGCCGGAAGGTCGCACGTCAAATTCAATAAAGGGACTTTTTCCTTAGCTTTTGAAATTTTTGCAAAAATTTTCAAAAGCTAAAAACTCTCCGGGTCTCAGCCCGGTGTAAACGAAAATCCTAAAATATAGAAAAGAATTTTATTTAAGAAAGCAAAGGTTATTGAAATGGCGATTATATCAGGCGAGGATTTAGATTATTTAAAGCAGCGTTTTGCGGCAGAGTTAAAGAGCGGGGTAGAACTGAATCTTTTTACCCGCGCCAGCTACCACACTCCTGAAGCGGAAGCGCAAGCTACCGAAGCTAACCAGGAAGATGACGACACGGGCGAAATGTTTGCGGGCGAAGCCAGCCGCGTGACCGCCCAGATATTAGAAGAACTGGCGGCAATTGCCCCCGATAAAATAACGGTTGTCACGCACGACATGGATAGCCCCGACGGGGTACAGATGGCGGAACAGGCTGGACTAAACGCCGAAATGCTGCCCGCGATTGCTTTTGATAGCGAAAATCTCAAAGGCCAGTCGCGCTATTACGGCTTGCCAAGTGGCTATGAGTTTGGCAGCCTGATTGAAAATGTGGTAGACCTTTCGAGCGGCAACAGCGAATTGCGCCCGGCAACGGTTGAGAAGCTGGCGACAGTCAACCAGCCCGTGCAGATTATGGTGTTCGTCACCCCTACCTGAGGCTACTGTCCAGCCGCGGTGCGGTTGGCTAACCAGTTCGCCATGGCGAACGAAAATATTATTGCCGAAGCCGTCGAAGCCAACGAATTTATGGATTTGGCGAACAGCTACCATGTCTATGGCGTTCCCAAAATTATCGTCAAAGGACTGGAGAAGTCCGCCGAATTCGAGGGAGCGCAGCCGGAACATATCTTCTTGCAGAATATTTTGAAAGTGATTTAAGGATGCTGCAAACTCGTTTCACCGAACTTTTCAAGATAGAGCGGCCCATCGTGCAGGGTGGGCTGCAACATCTGGCTTATGGCAAACTGGCGGCGGCAGTTTCTAATGCTGGTGGGTTGGGCCAGATTACCGCCGCCGCTTTCCCCACGTCCGAAGCTTTGAGGGCTGAAATTCAGCTTTGCCAGAACCTGACCGATAAGCCCTTCGCGGTCAACTTCGCGCTAGGGCATACGCCCATGAACCATCTGCTCGATGCGGCACTCGAAGCGGGGGCGCGGTACGTCAGCTTTACCGCCGGAAACCCTGAAGGCATGATAAAGCAGATTCGTGACCGGGGATTGGAAGGCGAGGTTAAAATTCTGGTGCTGGTAGCCGGAATACGGGCTGCCCAAAAAGCCGAATCGCTGGGCGCGCATACCGTGATTGCGGTTGGCTACGAAGGCGGCGGACATCTGGGGCGCGACGACATCGGCACGCTGGTGCTGGTGCCGCGCATCGTAGATACCGTCAAAATCCCGGTGCTGGCAAGTGGTGGCATTGGCGATGCACGAGGACTAGCGGCGGCGCTGGCACTGGGCGCGGAAGGTATCGAAATGGGGACGCGCTTTGTGGCGACCCAGGAATGTATCGCCCACCCGCAGTACAAAGAAGCGCTGGTAGCAGCCCGCGAAACCGATACGATGATTATCGAACGCTCGATTGGGCGAACGGCACGTATTCTCAAAGGGCCAACCGGCAACGAAATTGTGGCGTTGGAAGCCACTAACCCACCTATCGAGGCGCTATTGCCCTACATCTCCGGCGAAGTCAACAAAACTGGCGCAGTGCAGGGCGATTTGGAAAAAGGGTTTGTCTGGGCCGGACAGGTAATTGGTTTGATTGACGATATACCGACCTGCCAACAACTACTTGACCACATGGTAAACGGGGCAGAGGAAATAATTAATCGGCTGGCAACCCGGACTATAACAAAGATTTAGCTGGAAACAAAGGATAAATTACATCGGTGGAATTTAAGTATTGCCCAGTATGCGCTAACCCGCTAATCGAAAAATCTGTGTTTGGTTCAGCGCGTCAGGCTTGCCCCGACCCTGAATGTGGCTTTGTTCTGTTTTTAGAACCAAAACTGGTGGCGGTGGTGCTGGTCGAGCATGAAGACAAAATTTTGATGGGGCGGCGCGTTATAAACCCTGGCAAAGGGCTTTGGAGTTTTCCGAGCGGCTATATTGACCGCTTTGAGAAAGTCGAAACCGCCGCCTTGCGCGAGGTCAAGGAAGAAACCAACCTGGATGTAAAGCTCAAAGGGCTGGTCGGGGTCTATAGCGACGATGGCAACCCGGTGGTATTGCTGGTCTTTCGGGCCGATATAGTGGGTGATGTTACCGCCATGACCGCCCAGCCGGATGAAGTGAGCGAGCTTTGTTTCTTCAATCCCGACCATCTACCCGAACTGGCTTTTCCCTTCGACCACACCATTTTGCAGGATTGGCGCAATTATAAAAACAGTACTTAAAACTCACAAAGTGCTTATTGCAATCAGTTCAAATTTGTTGTACAATTAAAATGCTTGAAGTATAACTGACAAGCCAGGAAAACAACCAACCTGCCAGGTCTAAGCTCCCTATTCGACGCTGACCTCTTTAGAAGTGAAAACTGCTCTGGATTTCTCCGCATGTTGTAATAACGAGAGAATTCTGCGTCTAATTTCTGGTTAATTTAATTTTCGTCCCAATTTTTGGTTTTAGGTTTCCCAATTATTTTTGATTCCGATTTTGATTTAACAGGTAATCCCTTGTTTATATATCAGTTTCCGACTATACAAGTTACAAAAATTTAAGATTCTGACAACATCTGGCCTGGTATCCAGCTAATTTTGGGTTTCTCATTTTCAGAGTGTTTGTTCAGGCAATCAGCGAAAAAAGGAGTTTTCTATCGTGAGTGTCGAAAGGCAAGACAAAATTTTGACCTGCAAAGATTGTGGCGACGAATTTATTTTCACCATCCGCGAACAAGATTTTTATGTGCAGAAGGGCTTCGAGAACGACCCGGCCCGTTGTACCACCTGCCGCACCGCGCGTAAGCGTGACCGCAATGGCAATGGTGCTGGCATGAACAGCAATTACGGCAATAACATGGGTAATTTTGCTGGCGGTGGCTATGGAAACGGCGGCGGCAATAATTACGGAAATCGTCCGCAGGGTGGTCGCAGCAATTATGGTGGCAATAGCGGTGGCAACAGCTATGGTAATGGCAGTGGCGGCAATAGCTACGGCAACCAGCGTGGCGGTGGCAACAGCTATGGTAATGGCGGTGGCGGCAATTACGGCAACCAGCGCGGTGGCAACAGCTATGGCAATGGTGGCGGTGGCAACTACGGCAATAGCGGTGGCGGTAATTTTGGCAACCAGCGCGGCAATAGTTTCGGTGGTGGCGGCGGTATGAGCAATTACGGCGACCAGGAACGCAAAATGTACCCTATCACTTGCGTTAACTGTGGCATCCAGACCGAAGTTCCTTTTGCACCTCGTCAGGGAGTACCAGTTTTCTGCCGAACGTGTTATAATAGTCAGAAGGGCCGCTAAAAAGTTAGCCCTGAATATTTCGGCCAGAGCCGAGCAAGGAAAGAGGGGTGATTTTTAGTGTACGTGTCCCAGGAAGATGGCGAAAGCTTTGACTCGTTACTCCGTCGCTTCAGCCAGAAAGTAAAGCGCGCCGGGGTTCTAAGCGAATACAAGCGCAAACGTTTCTTTACCTCCAAGAGCGTTGAACGCCGCGAGAAAATGAAGAAGAGCCAGCAACGCCAGCGCCGTAAACAGCGCGACTAATTTGCTGTACTAAATTCAATTGAATTAAAGTAGAAACAAATAAGAGTGAGGCAGCTAATCAGTTGCCTCACTTTTATTATTTCTGATTTCTGGTTATTAGCCCGCCTGCGATTCGGTCTGACTGGGTTCGCGGTTCAAATTTTGGGCCGCTTCCGCCGCCATTATCTGATCGTACTTGCTTTCTACCTGAGCATCGTGCTGAAGGTCGCGCAGTTTGGAAAGATGGTCTACCAGCTTTTCCACCAAATCGCGGTCTTCCGAGGTCAGGCGATCCGGCAAGCGAACAAAGCGGGGATTAGCATCATCCTCCGACATGCGGGCCTCTTTATCAAAAACCGCAAATATTTTGTAGGCGGGTTTCAAGCCGAGCGCCCGCGAAATTGACAACAGCGTATCGGGCGAACCGACCCGTTTATTCTGCTCGATTTGGGTCAAAAATCCCTGCTTGATACCGACTTTAACACAAAGCTCTTCCTGCGTTAATCCGGCCTTTTTTCGTTTTTCTCTAATAAATTCACCTAAAGTTTGTGTCTGTGCCATTTTGTCGCTTTTCTCCTTGCTAATTCAGCGATTTTTTTCGGTAGCATTATTATACTAAATATAGCCTCTGCTTGTAAAGCCACTTGTTATTCCACAATAGCAATAAGCTTTTGTTATTACATCTGCCTTTCAAATCGAAAATTATTATGTCTTTGTGCTATAAAATCTCTTGCTTTATAGAGCTTTATGCTTTATAATAATTGCTGTTAGAACAAAGTTTCTAATTTTGAATTGTAAATCGTAAATTTGGGGACAAAGTGCTATGTCAAAGGCTAATTTTTGGGAAGAAGTGGAACTGCGGGTGAAACTACCCGCCGAATGGCTGGCTGCCGGGGTAGTGCAGCACGCCGAAACAAGGCTGTTTCAGACTTATTTGAGCCTGTACAGTTCAGATATTAATCTGCTAACGGCGCATAATTGTGCCGAGGCTGCCGAAACAGTAATTCGGCAAATCGGACAATACTGGCAGAGTCGGCCCGATAGTCATGCGCTGGCGGCGTTTCTTGTTCGGCTACCTGCCGATGCCGAGCCGCAAGCCCTCCCGCAATGGCAACACGAAGAACTACTCGAAACTATCGAGCTTCAAATCTTGCACCATCTGGTAGAGAAACCTGAAACAGTCTATCAGTGCAAATAAATTTTTAACCGCAGAGGACGCAGAGGTTTTAGGATATTTTCCTCTTTCCTTTTCCTCGTTCCTCGTTCCTTATCTTGGAGAAGTAAAAATGGTCAGTAAAGTTATTACCGTGCCGCAGGAGTTTTTCGAGGAAGTTTTGCCAATACTAAAATTGTCGGAACTTCAGGTTTTGCTTCAGGTTATCTATGACCAGCGCTGGCAATTGGGTCGGGCCGATTGGTCGCGGCTGAATGTGGAATATTTGTGGGATAAATTCGGCCTGGATGATTTGGAAGTAGTTGAAATATTGGAAGAACTGGCGAAGCGCCGCTTGCTTGAGGTTAGAGAGGAGGCTTTTAATATTTATGTCAAGTTACGTTAAGTCTGATTTTGTTCAAATTCCGCAAAAATTCTTCGTTCGGCATTTGCCAAAGACGAGCGAGTCCGAGATGCGGGTGTATCTTTTTATGCGCTGGAAATTGGGATTAGGGCAAGACAAGCCGGGTCAGCTAACATGTAAAGAAATTTCGCAAGCCTTGAGCATGGGCCGCACGCAGGTGGGCCAGACCTTGCGAAAATTGCAGGAGCGCGGCCTGATTGAATTAGACCTCGGTCACGCTCAAAAATCGCGCATAAAATCGGCCTACCTGCCCCGGTAGCAACTTTAATCTTTAGGAGGATGAATACCCCAACTGACCCACAACTTTCGAGCGTTTACCAATATTCTGTGATTGAGGCTGAGGGCAACAATGGTGGCTCTTCCAATTGGGGTTAAGCCAATAAGAGTATCGCCCTGTTCTGTCCAGGCAAAATGCTCTTTCCAAATTTGCTGACGTGGATTGAACAAGCTTACTAATTCTCCACTTTCCGGGTCAAGTACTACCACTCGGTTGTTTTTAGCATCGTTGCAGTAAGAACAAGCAAGCCACAGACAAGCCGCAGATTTTCTTCCATAGTTTGTCCACCTAGCGATTGCGGAAGCAGATGTTATATTCCATTCCAATTCCACTAACTGCTTCCTGGGTATGACAATAACCACAGCGATGTTTGGCTTGCTCGGCTATTTTATGTCGTAATGCTTTTGCAATATACTTCTGGCTCATCAGCGCGAAATGAAGGCCGAAATATCATGACCCCGCTGACGCAGGATTTCGAGGGCGTGTGTCCGTACCAGAAAAGCCTGTTCGTAACGTTTCATCAAATCAGCCAGAAGTTTAGTTTCTGCTTCATCCAATCCTTCACGCTGGCGTTTCAGATGTAAAGATTGTAATTTAGCGTAACTTTTCTTAGGCATAGGATTCTTTGCCGCTCGTTCCAAAGCTTTATCATCTAAAAAAGCCAGGGAGGAAACTGCTTTAGCCAAATCTGCGGGCAGTTCATCCAGCACTGGTACGGCTGAAATTACCACCTCGATTAGCTCGGTTTCAATCGAATGTTGTTTTTGTTCAGCTCTTTGCCGGATGCGCTCGTATAGCACCTCTGGCAAATTGAGTATTATAGATTTTGTAGCCATTTTTCGCCTCAAGAATGAAAAATTAGGTCGCCAAGCCGGATTTCAGCCGTAACTTGCGAAAGAGGCTGCAAGCTACGGCTGAATTACTTTTATCTAGCACTCGCGCTAACCTTGTTGCGCTGCTTTATCACGTTTTTGAGCTTGTCGTTGGCTTCGAGAAGCACCTGCTCGGTCATTTCCCAGCTCATACATTTGTCGGTGACAGAAACGCCATAGCGCAACTGGCTCAAATCTTTGGGGATAGTCTGATTGCCCTCGTGCAAGTTGCTTTCCAGCATCAGCCCGACAATCGAGCGGTTGCCGTTCAAAATCTGGCTGGTCACGTCGGCAACTACAAGGGGTTGCAGGGCGTGGTCTTTGAACGAGTTGGCGTGCGAACAATCTACCACAATACTACCGGGCAATTGAGCCTTTTCAAGCGCCTGTTCGCACAATCGCACGCTGACCGAATCGTAATTGGGCCGACCACTGCCGCCGCGCAGTACTACATGCCCATGCGGGTTGCCGCGAGTACGAATCAAGGCAGTCTGCCCCAGCTGGTTAATTCCCAGGAAACGGTGCGGAGTAAGTGCCGCCCGCAACGCATCAATTGCCACCTGAATACTGCCGTCCGTGCCGTTCTTAAAGCCCACTGGCATAGATAAACCGCTCGACATTTCGCGGTGCGTCTGCGATTCGGTGGTACGCGCCCCAATCGCCGCCCACGTCACCAGGTCGGAAAGATAAGCCGGAGTAATCGGGTCGAGCGCTTCCGTACCAGTCGGCAAATTCAATTCAGCACATCTGAGTAGCACCCGCCGCGCCGCAATCAAACCATCCTCGATTTTGAACGAGTCGTCCATATAAGGGTCGTTAATAAAACCCTTCCAGCCGATAGTAGTGCGCGGCTTTTCAAAATAGACCCGCATAATGATAAAGAAAGTTTCGGAAACTTCATGCGCCAGTTTCCGCAAACGCCGGGCATATTCCAGGGCGGCTTCTTCATCGTGAATCGAACATGGGCCGACCACCACAAACAGCCGGGGGTCTTGCTGGTCAAGAATCGCTCTGACTGTCTGACGACCATCAACCACCGTCTGAAGGGCTAAATCGGAAACTGGCAAACGCGATTTAAGCTCCTGTGGTGTAATTAGCACTTCGGTTGAAATTAAATTGACCCCAAATGTACTTTCGTGTGGCACTTTATACTCTCCGTTTAAATCTTCCTGCACCTTCGCTTTTGAGACCGCAACGTCTTAGATTAGTATAACATGAAGGATAGGCTATAATAGCAAAAATGAGATTTACCCCGCAAAGCTTGAAAACAATAATCTATAAATTCAAAGGTGAGCAAACAAAGCTCTTTCTTCATGTTCACAGGTTATTCACCTAAAATTTATCTTTAACCTGCAAACTTATAAATCCGCAAAGTAGAGCGGGGTGTAAGTTGCGGTGTAAGTAGTAAAAGTAACGTAACAAGCTGGACAAAGACCAAACTATAAGATTTGGAAGAAGAAGGAGTGTTTCGATGAAGTTAGCGACTAAATTGACCGGGCTGATGGTAGCCCTGGCGGTGCTGGTAAGCGCCTTTGCTTTTGTGTTTGTAGAGAGTGTCGGGGCGCAGGCAGCCCAGGCGCGGGTACGAGTAGCCCACATGTCGCCGGATGCCCCGGCGGTAGATGTATATGTAGATGGTGCCAAAGCCCTGACCAACGTGCCTTTCAAGGCTATCAGCGACTATTTGCCCCTCCCGGCGGGCGAGCATCGCTTTGAAGTTCGGCCTACCGGCGCACCTGCTACCGACAAAGCCGTAATTGATGCCAAAGCGACGGTTGAAGGTGGCAAAGCCTACACCGTAGCCGCGATTAACGAAGTTGCCAAAATTCAGCCGTTGGTACTGGTTGACGATTTGGCGGCTCCGGCAGCAGGCAAAGCCAAAGTGCGGGTAGTACACGCTTCGCCCGATGCTCCGGCAGTAGACGTAGCGGTTAAGGGTGGCCCGGTGCTGGTCAGCAATCTGGCCTTCGGCAAAGCCAGCGATACATTGGCGGTAGATGCCAAGAGCTACGATTTGGAAGTACGGGCCGCCGGCACGACTACGGTTGCCTTGCCGCTCAATGGCGTTAATCTGGAAGCGGGCAAGATTTACACTGTCTTTGCTTCCGGCAAGCTGGCGAACCTTGCCCCGGTACTGAACGCGGTTAGCCCGGCGGCAGCGGCTGGTCAGGGTGGCGGCAACGCGCCGACCAATGCACCGGCAACTGGTATTGGTGGAGCTACCGAAAGCGGCTTCAACTTTGGTCTGGTTGCCATTGTTGCCCTGGCGGTGGTAGCGCTCGGCGCGACTGGTCTGCTCCGCACCACTCGCGGCGCGACCCGCAAATAATCCAGCTTCAAGCGCATTGTTCCTTTTAAAAAATCTGGGTCATCTCGCCTTTTAGCGGGATGACCCAGATTTTTTATTATTTACTGAGCGAGGCCAGTATTAAGAATACTTGTGTTTGGCGCTATTTCAGGATTGAGCGTCGGAATCTTGCTAACGTCGGGCAATTCCTCTTTGTCCTTGAGCGAAGGGCGCTCGGCCTCAGCCGGAATCACCTCCACGTTTTCGGCAGCATCCGCCAGCGCGGGCGGCACATCCTCAGCTACCAGAATTTCGCGGACTACTTCGTCCATGTTCTCGACCCAGACCCATTCTAGCTCCTTGACCACGTTTTTCGGTATCTCTTTCAAATCGCGCTTGTTTTCGGCAGGTGCGATAATTCGTTTGATACCAGCCCGGTGTGCTGCCATGCTTTTCTCTTTCAAGCCGCCGATAGGCAACACCCGACCACGCAAGGTAATCTCGCCCGTCATGGCGGTATCGCTGCGTATCCGCCGACCACTCAGGGCCGAAATCAAAGCCGTTGCCATCGTGATACCGGCGCTCGGCCCGTCCTTCGGGACTGCCCCTTCCGGCAAGTGAATATGCAAATCACTCTTTTCGAGGGCATCAATATTGATGCCGAGTTCTTTGGAGCGGCTACGGGCATAGCTCATGGCCGCTTTTGCCGATTCCTGCATTACTTCGCCCAAGCGCCCGGTTATGGTCAGGCCACCGCGCCCCGGCATAGTAGCAACTTCCACTGGCATAATCTCGCCGCCATGTTCGGTGTAGGCCAGACCCATCGCCACCCCAATCTGACTTGCGCCAATTTGTGGCTCTTCCAGGTAACGGGCCACGCCCAAAAATTCTTCCAGATGGCTCATATTCAGGCGCAAGCGCTTGGTTTTACCCTCCACAAACAGACGGGCGGCTTTGCGGCAAATCGTGGCGATTTTCCGCTCCAGGTTACGCACGCCTGCTTCGCGAGTGTAGTAGCGGATAATCGCCCGCAGCATCTTGTCCGAAACTTCCAGATAGCTTTTTTCCAAGGCGTGCGCTTCAATTTGCTTGGGCAACAAATAGCGCCGGGCAATTTGCACCTTCTCGTCTTCGGTGTAGCCACTAATATCAATTACTTCCATGCGGTCAAGCAACGGACGCGGAATATTGTGAAGATAATTAGCGGTAGTAATGAACATGACCTCGGAAAGGTCGAAGGTCAAATCAATATAATGGTCGGTAAAATTATGGTTCTGTTCCGGGTCAAGCACTTCGAGCAGGGCCGAAGCCGGGTCGCCCCGAAAATCGCTGCTCATTTTATCAATTTCGTCCAGCAAAATAATCGGGTTTTTCGTCCCGGCTTGCTTGAGCGCGGCAATCAGGCGACCCGGCAGCGCGCCAACATAGGTGCGGCGATGCCCCCGAATTTCCGACTCGTCGCGCACGCCGCCCAAACTAATCCGCACAAACTTGCGACCCATCGAGCGAGCGATAGATTGGCCCAAACTGGTCTTGCCTACTCCTGGAGGGCCAGCCAGACACAGAATCGGCCCTTTTACTTTGCGTTCGGCCTGGGTGGTCAATTGTCGCACCGCCAAAAATTCCAGAATACGGTCTTTCACCCGGTGCAAGCCGTAGTGGTCGGCATCGAGTATTTCGGCGGCGTGCGTTACATCCAGATTATCTTCGGTGGCATCGTTCCAGGGCATAGATAGCACCCAATCCAGGTAGGTGCGTACCACGTTGCTTTCGGGCGAGGCGCTACTCATGCGTTCTAGCCGACTGACTTCCTTGAGCATTTTTTCATGGACATCGCGGGGCAGTTGCTTATCCTCAACTCGTTTGCGTAGTTCCGCCGATTCATTGCCCAGTTCGCCGCCCAACTCATCATAAATCGCCTTGAGTTGTTCGCGCAAATAAAACTCGCGCTGATTCTTGTCAATCTGCTGGCGTACTTTGTTGCGAATACGGCTATCCAGTTCCAGCATATCAATTTCACCGGCTAAAGCCACACTAACTTTCTCAAGCCGTTCCTGCTGGTCGAGTTCTTCGAGCAAAGCCTGCTTTTCCGGCACTGCTTTCTCGGTTGAAACTTTCGGCATGTGAGCGCCGATATAGTCGGCCAGATGGCCCGGCTTGCGAATGGTACTGATTTGCTCCACCGATTCGGCAGAGACCCGGCTGTTTAGTCCGGCCAACTGGGTATAGAGGTCAATCGTATGGTGCATCAGTGCTTCGGCTTGCGGCGTAACCACCGCGCCGCGCTCTTGCAATTCGCGCACTTCAACGGTGGGAACGCGGTTCGGCGTGCTACTTAGCGGCAGGAAATTTTCTACTCGTACCCGGCAAATACCCTCGACGCTAATTTCGGTGCTGTTGCTGCCGCTACCTTCCTGCGGGCGCTGCACCGAAGTAACTTCCACCAGCGTGCCAACACTATAAATTTCATTGAGATAGGTAGACTGCCCCTCGGTAGTAGCCGGAGCCTCTTTGTTCGGGTCACGCTCACGTTGCGCCGCCACCACGATACGCCCGTTGTAATGCTGCTGGGCTTCTTCCAAAGCCAGCAAAGAGCGGCTACCAATTAATAACTTAATTGGCACTTTTGGAAAAACCACGACATTCTTTAGCGGAATAAACGGATAAACCGCTCCCTTGTCCTGGGTGATTGATGGAGCTTGCGCTGCATCGCTACTCAATTCGCTCATTGTGATGTAATCCCCTTCTATCCCACTTTAATTATAAGTGAGTAGATCGATAATGGTCTTCGGGGTCAATTGTCCGATTGCCCTGATATTCTGCCAGATGAATAAATAGCTTTAGCAGAGAGTAAAACTTATCAGGCCGCGAACGCGACATGAAGCGTTTTAAAAATAAGAAAGAAAAAAGAACTAACTCCCGATTACTAAAGTAACCTGGAAAGTAGGTGAACGTCTAGCTCTTAGCTAATTGCTAAACACCTGACTTTATTCTAGCGTATAAAGATAACGAAACAGATAACGAAATTAAAATTTTGGAGCCGAATTATGCTATAACAACCTGATTAACCCCATTAAATTAATTATACCACAAAGTAATCTAACGTAAAAGGGTTAATCAAAAGCGTTTTACTGGATTTATTTTACGGTATCAGCAAAATTTTGCCAAACTGCTCGCGTGCGGTCAGTTTCTCCTGAGCCTGGGCTGCCTGTTCCAAAGGAAAAGTGCTGTCTATCGTAGCGGATAGCCGTCCTTCTTCGGTCAGCCGTAGCACCTGCTTCAACTCGTCTTTTGTTCCGCCGTATGCCCCGATTAGCATTACCTGTTTGGCAAACAAATTCCAGAGGTTAATTCGACCCGCACTGCCGGTGGTAGTGCCGCCGATAACCAATCGTCCGTTCCGGCCCACACTCGCCACGCTTCTTTCCCAGGTTTCTTGCCCAACATGCTCGAACACAATATCCGCCCCGCGCTTTTCGGTTATGCGCCGCACTTCCTGGTAAAAATTGTGGTCAGCATAGTTAATTACTTCGTCTGCCCCTAATTCGGTGGCCTTTTGTAATTTTGCGTCGGTTGAAGCAGTCGCGATCACTTTTGCGCCCCATAATTTGGCAATTTGAATCGCCGCCGACCCAACTCCACTGCCCGCCGCGTGTACCAGCACCACTTCACCTGGTCGCACGCCCGCTTTCGTGACCAGCATATGCCAGGCGGTTATTGTTGCCAGCGCCTGAGCCGCGCCTTCTTCAAAAGTTAAGTTTTCGGGTAGCCCGACCAGACTATTGCCCGGTACTTTAACGTATTCGGCATAGCCGCCATTGCTCCGCAAACCCAAAATATCGCCGTTGATGCAGGTGGTTTCTTCTCCGGCCCGGCAATACTCGCAAGTGCCATCGTGCAGATAGGGCGCAACTACCACGCGCTGTCCTAGTTCAAAACCCTTCAGGTTCTCGCCAAGTTGGGCGATTTCCCCCGCCACTTCCGAGCCACTGATGTGCGGTAGCGGCACTTTCGAGGGTGTAACGCCTTCGCGTATGATTAAATCGAGGCGGTTAATGCCGACTGCTCTTACTCGAATCAAAGCTTCGTCCGGCCCGATTTCGGGCGTGGCAATTTCTTCGTACTTCAACACGTCGAGGCCACCGTATTCGTGAAAAACTACTGCTTTCAACTGCAAAATCCTTCCTTTTTATCGTGAATAAATTAACTTAACAAACTATATGCAAATAACATTTTCCGTTAATTCTATTCACTCCTTAAACCCGTCCTGTACAGGAGCCGTTAATCATTTTCAAAAAAGCATTATCCCATTGTAATAGGTTAAAGCGTGCTATAAAATAAGTTCGTGAAAGGTTATACAAAGTTTGAACAAACTGTGAAAAAAAGCACGTTGTTGACGCTTCCTGTATCTGCTGTATAATGCTTGTATATAGTTCGTACAGAGTTGTACAAAAATAAACAAACCTCCACCTTAAACCGCGAACTATTACACGGCAATTATAATGAATTCGTCGCAGAATATAAAGACCGTGCGCCAGGTATAGAAGAGTGTTGTGTTTATAAAAGGAGTGAGCTTTTCTACGGCGGCGTAAGAAAAGCCGTTACAGAGAAGAGAAAGAGAGAAAATTTATGAATAAGCTACGAACTCGCCCGGATTTCTTGATTGCCCTTATTATTGCGCTCATCGCCCTTTTCCTCGTTGCAGTCCTGATTATGGCCCAGCTGCCCCGCCTGCCCTACATCCAGAACTACTAGAATCTATCGGCAGCATAGCCTTGAAACAGAATCGAACTAAAAAGCTCGGCGTTGCCGAGCTTTTTAGTTCGATTCTGTTTATTTTATCTAAATATTAAAGCGGGTGAGCGTCAGCAAAGACCCGGACGTGAACGTCCGGGTTGGCTTGACCCTGGCGCAAAAAATTGACGCTCACTCTATTAAAGCTCATCCGTGTTCATCTGTGCTACTCGGTGTTCATCTGTGTTCCTTCCCCTCTCTTTCTCAACCCTTTTCCGAACTTGACGAATCGGGCAAGTAGTAGTAAGATTAGCCTTACCAAAGGCCCGTTAGAGTGGTCTGAAGTCGGGGCGTAGCGCAGCCCGGTAGCGCACCTGAATGGGGTTCAGGTGGTCGGAGGTTCAAATCCTCTCGCCCCGACCATTTCTTTAAATTGAATATTTAAGTTTGTACAAAATTTGACAAAGCCGAGGCCAAAGAGTATACTTTGCTTTGTAATTAACAAAGACGCGGGGTGGAGCAGTGGCAGCTCGTTGGGCTCATAACCCAAAGGTCGTAGGTTCGAATCCTGCCCCCGCAATCAATTTTATTCAAAACACACTGGCACTATGCTGAGTGTGTTTTTTAATTCCGAGGCTTTATGCCACAACTATCTTTGCCACAGATTATTCAACAATTTTTAACTAAGTATGCTACCGACCATTTTTCGCCCGACCAATCTGTCCTGAAAATTCTGCTGGGTGTATCGGGTGGCCCGGATTCGGTGGCGCTGCTCCACGCTACCGCCACGTTAGCCCAGATTATGCAACCGCCTTTGCAGCTTGAAGTGGCCCATCTTAACCACCTGATTCGGGGCGAACATGCCGCCGCCGATGCCCGTTACGTCGAAGATTTGTGCCAGCAGCTTCAAATCAAGTCTCACAGCGCCGAGTACGATGTTCCGGCTTTTGCCGCAAAGTACAAATTATCTATCGAAGATGCGGCCCGCCGCGCCCGCTTTGCCTTCTTTGCCCAATTATTAACCCAATCCAAATGTTCGCTCTTGCTATTGGCTCACACCGCCGACGACCAGGCCGAAACCGTGCTGATGCGTCTCTTGCGCGGCACTGGCCCGCATGGTTTGGGGGGTATCGCACCGCTTGCGCCTTTGCCGCCGCCCGACCCGCGCCTTGCACAAGCTTTCGAGTGTGATACGGTAGGATTGCAAAATATTCTGGTGG
>JBBQXW010000103.1:0-20729 GCA_038209275.1 Chloroflexia bacterium
GCCGATAAGTTTAGCTCCTTGCTCATACCAGTGACGGGATTGCACGCTAAAACTATCGCGGCCCTGCCGTTTTGGGCTAGTTAACCAGCTATGGTCACTGGCTCGATAAAGTTCGCCGGAATTGGGATAAACTATTATGGGTTTAGAAGTAGTCGCGTGAAGGTGACTGACCAGACCAGGAATATAGCGCGGCGCGGTGCAGTTAATACCCAGCGCCACAATCTGCTCATAACGTTCGAGCGATTCAGCGCAGATAATCACCGACTCACCGTGACAGGTGTGCGTCTCATCTCTGGCACTGAAGCTAATCCAGGCGGGGCGGCCCTCAAATTCGGTCAGCAGTTTTGCCAGAGCTTGTGCTTCGAGCAAACAGGGAATAGTTTCACAGGCCAGTAAATCCAGCGCCGTATCCACCAGCACCGCCATGCGGGGACGGTGAAAATCCATCAGGGCTGGTTCGCTCAAACCATAATCGCCGGAATACTCCGAACCATCGGCGAGAAAAGCACCATAACTACCGATTGAGGCAGCCACCAACGGTTTTGGACGACCCACCCGATTAACCGGGTTAGCCCAAAATTCGTCGCGGGCTTCTACTGCCAGCCGCACCGCCAAACGCATAAGCTCTGCCGCTTCACTTTCAGTAAAGCCACGTCGGGCAAAGCCTTCAAAAGTAGCTTGATAAGTCGCGGTAATCGCACAATCTGCCCCGGCAGCAAAGTAATCGGCGTGAACCTGTTTGATAAGTTCGGGCGCTTCGATCAGCACTTTTGCCGACCAAAGCGGATCGCTCAAGTCGCAGCCACGTTGTTCCAGTTCGGTTGCCAGCGCACCGTCCAGAATCATCAATGGATAAGCCGCCAGAATATCAGCGATTGGATTATTCATAATTCTCCTTCCAGCCTCATAAAATTTCTGATTATACATAATTCTAGAACTTTCGCTTGCCGCGTTAAAGGTAGTAGCGATTTCAATCGCTTTCGGCGCAGGTCAGGCCAAAGCGATTGAAATCGCTACTACTTGGGCGAAAGTCCTAAATTCATAAGTAGCTGAGTGTATGTTATCAAAGAACAGTCTTATTAGCACGACTTCGGCCTGTCATGTAAGGTACTAAGCATCTAAAATTCCTGGCAAGCGCACACCCGTAAAGAGGCGTGATAATACAAGCGAAAATCCTGTTTAGAAACCGTTGACAGATGGACAATCGTTCATTATAATGGACAGTAATTATAATGAACGATTGTCCATTATAATATACTAACGTTAGAGGAATAGATGGCATCTTTAGAGGCAGTTTCTAATTTATTGGCCCAGGCGGTACGGGCGCACCGGGAAAGCCGGGGTTTGTCACTGGGGGCATTGGCGGAACAGGCGGGCATCGCGAAAACCAGTCTTTCCAAAATTGAAGCCGGGACGGGCAATCCTTCGCTGGAAGTCCTCAATCGTATCGCGCTGGCGTTAAATGTGGCGGTTGGTACGTTATTGGGCGAAACTAACCGCCCGCAACTGAAAATTATTCGGAGCGACGAAGGCCAGGTGCTTAAATCCGACTCTGGTCTGGGTATTCGCCCTTTGCTGGTCGAAGGTCGCAACCATCGCACCGAGCTATATGAATTGATAATGCCGCCGGATGGTACTTATTCCTCGCAGTCGCACGTACCGGGGACGGAAGAATTTGTAGTGCTGCTTGAGGGAGATTTGCAGCTAGGGCCACGCGGACAAGAAGTACTGCTTGCACCCGGCGATGCCGTCCGATTTTCAGCCGATTTACCACATTCCTACTACGCCAAAAGCGGAGCCAGGGCGCTACTTTTGATGATTTACCCGCCAGCCTTTGGCACACCACACTAAGGCAACATAAAGAATTAACTTCCGGCGGTGGTAAGGGCGAATCGCATACGCTCCATACGCATCAACCTAAGAGTTTAAGCGTGAAGATGGTACGCGATGAAAGTTCGCCCTGGAATAAATTCCGGGCGAATTTCAGCAGACACTAATTTCGGGCGTATTTCCTTAACTTGATGCGTATGAGGCGAATCGCATATGCTCTTGAACACTATGCCAGGTCAAAAGGGCGTATGCGATTCACCCCTACGAAAAAGGGAACTTAATTTTTAACGCTGCCTAAGCTTTCACGGGCCACAAACTAAACAATTATATAGTGAAACGAGAAGAGGGATACCTAATGTACGATTCACGGGAGAACTTTCTTATTCGGTATTCGCGCACTTTTGCGCCGTTTACGGTGGCACGGGCGCAGGGTTCGTGGATAGAGACGACAGATGGGCGGCGCATCCTCGATTTTACTTCGGGGCAGATTTGCTCTACGTTGGGCCATAATCACCCACGCATTTTAGAAGCCATCCAGCGCTCTTTGAATGATGTCATTCATCTCAATTCCTGGATGCTTTCCGAACCAGTCCTGGCGTTGGCGGAACAACTGGTAAAGCTTATGCCTGAAGACCTCAACAAAGTTATCCTGGTCAATACTGGCGGGGAAGCCAACGAAATTGCTATGCGGATGGCTAAAATGTACACAGGTCGGTTTGAAATGGTCGGGCTGACCCGTAGCTGGCACGGTTTGCAGGCTGGAGTCGCCTCGGTCAATCTTTCGGGCGGACACGCTGGCTATGGCCCGCTTATGCCGGGGAGTCTGGCGATTCCTGCGCCCTATTCCTATCGCTGCCCGGTGCGCCATTGCAACGGCAATTGCGATTGTACCTGCCTCGAAACTGGCTTTGAAATGGTAGACCATCAATCGGTTGGGTCGCTTTGTGCCGTAATTGCCGAGCCGATACTATCGGCGGGCGGCGTGATTGTACCGCCCGACAATTATTTCCAGCGTATGCGCGAACTCTGTGACGAGCGTGGCATGTTACTTATTCTGGACGAAGCCCAAACTGGATTTGGGCGATTAGGTTCAATGTTTGGCTTTGAAATTTATGGCGTTAAACCCGACTTCCTTTCGGTCTCCAAAACGCTTGGCGGCGGTATTCCGCTCGGCGCAACCATTACCTCTGCCAAAATCGAAGAAGCCTGCCATAGCAAAGGCTTTTTGCACGTAACTTCCCACGTTTCCGACCCGCTTCCCTCGATGGTCGGGCTGGCAGTGCTGGAAGTAATTGAGGAAGAAGGATTGGTAGCACAGGCTCAAAGACGCGGCGAATACCTCATGGCCCGTTTGCGAGAACTTCAGGAGCGCCACGAACATATCGGCGAAGTGCGCGGCAAAGGTCTGCTGGTCGGGCTAGAACTGGTGGAAGACCGCGCCACCAAAGCTCCGGCGGATGCGCTGGGAATCGCGGTTGGAGAAGAATGTCTGCGCCGGGGACTTTCTATGAACCTGGTTCAATCGGGGGCTGGTCTAATGAACTGCTTCCGTATGGCTCCGCCACTCTCTATCAGCGAAAGCGAAATAGATACCGCCGTCGAAATTATGGACGAAGCCCTTAAAACAGTGTTGTCAAATCGTTCTCGCGAAAAAGTTTTGGCATAAGCTCGAATTTTCCGATTTGAGTTAGGTAGATTTTAATATGATGGGGCGGACGCTACTGGCGTACCAATCTAAAGGAAAAGCTTAGATTAATGCGCATGAGACTGCGCGCTCCTACAACGTAAAACCGATTTTGCAACCGCCTTATTTAATTTGAAAAAACTCTTGACTTTATATAGACCAGTCGTTATAATATAGCTGGAGGTAAGAGACAAGTGACAACAGCACGCGACCAAATTATCGAAGCAACCTGCGAACTGTTCGAAATGCAGGGCTATCACGCTACTGGATTGAACCAGATTATCAAGAAAAGCGGTAGTCCTAAAGGTTCGCTATATTACTACTTCCCCGGCGGCAAAGAAGAACTTACAGCGGAGGCGATTAACTATACCGGGCAGATTATTTTGCAACGCATCGAATCCAGCCTTGCCACAATTGAAGACCCCGCCGTAGCGATTAGTACTTTTATTTTGTTTGTTGCACAGAATGTTCATGCCTCTGGCTACCGGGCAGGCGGGCCAATCACGACGGTTGCGCTGGAAACTGCCACTACCAGCGAAAAGCTAAGTGAGGAGTGTGCCAAAATTTACCAATCGTGGCAAACTGCTTTCACTAAAAAGCTCTTGCAAAGTAACTATAATCCACAGCAAGCCGAAAGTTTGGCGGCTACCATTATCGCCTCGCTCGAAGGTGGCATTATTCTCAGCCGCACTTACAAAAACGTTAAGCCACTAGAAAGTATTGCCGAGCAAATGAGCAAATTAGTAGCGGCCTATAAATGATTTTCTTTTTGATTATTATATATAGACTGGTCTATTTAATGACAATCGAGAATTGTAATTACGCACCAGCACCTAGCCTAGAGAACGGAGAATATAACTAAAATCCTTGGCGTTCTTTGCGTCTTGGCGGTTCATTCTTAAAGCTGAGTAATTACCAAAAATTAGTAAAAGGAGTAATATGATGAAGGTAGCAATTTTTGGAGCAAGCGGACGCACTGGTCGTCCTTTGATAGAACAGGCACTGGCGAAAGGCTACGAAGTAACCGCCCTGGTACGCGACAAAGCTAAATTACCCTTTACACACGAACGCCTGACGCTGGTACAGGGCGATGTTACTAACCCACAAGTGGTGGAACAGGTGGTCTCCGGGCAAGATGCGGTTATTAGCGCCCTGGGTCAGGCCAAAGGTTCGCCTGCTAATCTTTTGACTGTGGCAATGACCAATATTATTGGGGCAATGCAAAAACAGGGAGTACGTCGCCTGATAAGCCTGACTGGGGCAGGCGTACCCGACCCAAATGACCAGCCCAAATTGATTGATAAGCTCATTCGCGCCCTTTTCAAGCTGCCGATTGGCGGAATGAAAGCCGCGTTAGACGACTCGCTCGGTCACGTCGAACGAATAAAAGCGTCCAATCTGGATTGGGTAATTGTGCGTGGGCCGCGCCTGACCGAAGACCCGCCCAAAGGTAACTATCGGGTAGGCTACGTTGGCAAAGATAGCGGTATCAAAATGGCCCGCTCTGACCTTGCCGAATTTATGCTCAAGCAACTTACCGACAACCAGTATTTGCACAAGCTACCTGTAGTCAGCTACTAATTTATCTGGACTCAAGCAAAAGGAATAAATTTTATGAAAGCAATGCGTATTCACCGACCAGAAGGCCCACAGGCTTTACAACTGGAAGAAGTAGACCAACCGCTACCGGGTACAGGCCAGGTATTAATTAAAGTAGCGGTAGTCGGCGTAAATTTCGCCGACCAATTGGCGACTATTCCGCTACCGCCTGGCATGGAAGGCGGGCCACACCAGGTAACTTTCCCCAACACGCCGGGCTTTGAAGTAGCCGGAACTATCGCCGCGATAGGCGAAGGCGTGACGGAACTTGCCGAAGGGATGCGAGTGGTAGCCGTTTTGGAAACGGGCGGCTATGCCGAATATGCCCTTGCTCCGGCCCAAAGCGTAATAATTTTGCCAGATGAGATAGATTTTGCCCATGCGACGGCGGCCCTGTTGGTGCAAGGCACTACCGCTTATAGCTTGCTACACGATGCCGCTAAAATTCAGCCGGGAGAAACTGTGCTGGTGGAAGCCGCCGCAGGCGGAGTGGGTAGTCTGGCGGTGCAACTGGCGAAACTGGCCGGAGCAGGAATGGTCATCGGACTGGCTGGCTCAAGTGAAAAGCTGGCGTTAGTCGAGCGACTGGGCGCAGATGTAGCGCTTAACTACACCGAAGCGGGTTGGGTCGAGCAAGTTTACCGGGCTACCAATGGACGCGGCGTAGATATAGCGTTGGACTCGGTTGGTGGGCAAATCGGCGGACAGGTTTTTAATTGCCTTGCGCCGTTGGGCCGGATGGTCACGTTTGGCGGGGCCAGTAATCAGCCCTTACCGTTTATGCAGATGATGGGAGCGCTATCGGTCAAAGGCTTGAACTTGATGGGATTTGGCGGCCCCTGGCTCAGGCCGGGCCGGGCGCAAATTGCCCAACAAGCGATAATCGGCTACCTTCGGGAAAGTAAGCTAGAAGTAATAATCGGGCAGACCTTTCCGCTGGAACAAGCCGGACAAGCCTTAATGAGCTTGCGCTCTCGGCAAACCATCGGCAAAACTTTGCTGACAATTGGGTAAATCGGCATTTTCACATCGAAATCGGGTTTTTAGCTTTGAATGAGTTGCTCAATCCACAAGCGGTGTTCCTCGTAATGAGCGTAGGTATCGCCGCTAATTTTAATCAAAATTGGACGTTCGTCGGTATCCTGGGGCTGAAAGTAGGAGATACTTTGCCCCAGTTCAGCTTCGCCAAGTTTGTTCAGCACTGTCAATAAATGCTGATGGGAGGCTGCAAAAGCCTCTAACACTTCGGACAATGGTCGAGCTTTGTTACGCCCGTCTATTTTGGCGTTCAGGCTGTTCAGGTCAATCTCGTCATATTCCTGACGAGTTAAGCCGAACACTTCGTAATAAGGCCCACCCTCTAGCATTACCGTTAGCATAGTTTCCCAGGTAGTCAGATGGGCGAGATGGTTTTTAATTGACCATTCGCCCTGTGGCCCTGGTCGGCTTAACTGTTCGGGCGATAACGGAAGCAGCACTTGTTCAAGGGCTGCTCGCGTCGTCGAAATTCTTTCAAGCAATTCGGTTTTACTAAGCTGCATCGGCTCCATTTTTTGCAGCATCCTTTCTTTAGCCCAAGAAACATTTACAATGTAATAGTTTAGCTGTATATAGTATATATAAGCCTGAGAAGTTGTCAACTCTTTTGATAGCTAAAGTTAATTATGGTGTGGGTGGTCAGAGTGCAGAACTGGTGGCACTAATAAAAGCCGCCACAGATTTAAATTAAAGCGGATTTAAATTAAAATAGAAGAAACCTATAACCAATTCTTTAATAAAGGAGGAGCAACCGCATGAATATCGAAACCACCTTTCAGAAATGGCAATTCGGCGAAATAACCGTCCAAACGGCTTTGCAAGAACTGACTAATCAGCTAGTGGCAGTAGAGGATAGGCTTGAACCACTACAGGAGCAACGCACTCTGCTCAGGGCGCAACTTTCCGAGCTAGTCGAAGCGCTCGGCGGAAAAGCCGAGCTACCCGGTTTTGGTTCGCTGATTAACCAGAGCGCCAGCATTACAGCAAGCTATGACCGCAAGAAAATGGACGCGCTGGTGGAGAAACTGGCGCAAGAGCATCCTGAGATTGCCGCCGAGATAAGCGAGTGCCGAACCCAAAGTAGCCGGGCTGGTGGGCTGGTTATTCGTCGGGCCAAAGAAGAAAAAGAATAAATAGAATAAATATCCCCCCAAATCTTCGGGCGAATGAGAGGGTAGCCGACTAAATTCAAATAGTCGGCTACCTTGTCATTCGCCTTTTTACTTCCTGTTCACCTGTTTCCACTAAGCTGTTCACCTACCTCCGCTAGACTAAAGTTGAAATAAACCCGACCTGTACGACCTGACGATAAATACCAAAACAATGCCAGGCGCGGCTCTGGCGTTCAGTCTGGGCCAGTTTATCCAAACCCTCGACCAGAGTCGGTATAGTGAGCAAATTAGCTCGCTTCAGCCGCCAAAATCTTCTGCAATCAGGCCAACCAGCCCTGTTTTTGAGCAATATTATTATAAGGTAGGCGCTATAAATTGAAGGTGGTTTAGTGTTGGCCTGGCGGAGGCTGGGCTAAGAAAGTAACAAGGAGAAAAAAATGCAATTTCCTGAATATGTCAAAAATGCCGCTTTGCAGACCTGGGTAACGTCTATGGTGGAACTGTGCAAACCGGCCAAGATTCAGTGGTGCGATGGTTCGCAGGCGGAGTACAACGAACTCTGTAGCCAGATGGTAGAAGCGGGCGTATTCATCCCGCTCAACCCTAAACTACGACCCAACAGCTTTTTGGCCCGTTCCGATGTCAACGATGTTGCCAGGGTCGAAGACCGCACCTTTATCTGTAGTTTGAATAAAAACGATGCCGGGCCAACCAACAATTGGGTACATCCGCGAGAGATGAAAGCCACCCTGCTCAAACTGTTCGATGGCTCGATGCGCGGACGTACCATGTATGTCATTCCATTTAGTATGGGGCCGCTCGGTTCGCCGATTGCCCAGATTGGGGTCGAGATTTCCGATTCGCCTTACGTCGCGGTAAATATGCGAATTATGACCCGTATGGGCAAAGCGGTGCTGGATGTGTTGGGGGATGGCGAATTTGTACCTTGTTTGCACTCGGTGGGGATGCCGCTAGAGCCAGGTCAGAAAGATGTAAGCTGGCCCTGCAACAAGGAAAACAAATATATAGTCCATTTCCCGGAAGAACGCGCTATCTGGTCTTACGGTAGCGGCTACGGCGGCAACGCTTTGCTTGCCAAGAAATGTTTTGCCTTGCGAATTGCCTCGGTACTTGCCAGAGACGAAGGCTGGCTGGCGGAACATATGTTGATTCTGGGGGTCGAATCGCCTGCGGGTGAAAAAACTTATGTTGGCGCGGCTTTCCCCAGCGCCTGTGGCAAAACCAATTTTGCCATGCTCATTCCTCCCCCGGCCCTAAGTAGCTGGAAAATAACCACTATCGGCGACGATATTGCCTGGATTAAACCAGGGGCAGATGGCAAGCTATATGGGATTAACCCCGAAGCTGGAATGTTCGGGGTAGCCCCCGGCACTTCTTACGCCTCCAACCCCAACGCCATGGAAACAGTCAAGCAAAATGCCATCTTTACCAATGTCGGGCTGACCCCGGAAGGCGATGTCTGGTGGGAAGGCATGACCGACGAGCCACCTGCGCGCTTGACTGATTGGACAGGCCAGGAGTGGACACCGGGCTGCGGACGCAAAGCGGCCCATCCCAACGCTCGCTTTACTGCTCCCATCAGTCAGTGTCCTTCGATTGACCCAAATTACGACAACCCTAAAGGCGTGCCAATTTCGGCCTTTATCTTTGGCGGGCGGCGTAGCGATGTAGTACCGCTAGTTTACCAGGCGTTTAACTGGAACTATGGGGTATACGCGGCGGCTACGATGGGTTCGGAAATGACGGCGGCGGCTGCTGGCACTATTGGGCAGGTGCGGCGCGACCCCTTCGCCATGTTGCCCTTCTGTGGCTACCACATGGGCGAATACTTCAACCATTGGGTGCAGTTCGGGCGTTCTATTCCCAACCCACCACGCATCTTCAACGTCAACTGGTTCCGCAAGGATGAGCAGGGCCACTTCATCTGGCCGGGATTTGGCGAGAATATGCGAATTCTAAAGTGGATTGTAGAACGCGCCAGAGGCGAAGCTGCCAGCATCGAAAGTCCGCTCGGTTGGATGCCGCGTTATCAGGATTTGGACTGGACGGGGATGGAACATTTTAGCGAGGAACAATTTGAGAAGATAATGTCGGTTGACCGGGATGGCTGGAACCAGGAAGTGCTGGGACACGAAGAATTGTTTATCAAATTGTACGACCGGCTGCCCAAAGAGTTGGGTCACATTCGTGAATTGCTTTTGTCGGCGCTATGGCGTTCGCCTCAAAAATGGCACGTTCCCCACGATGACCAGGGCCGGGTTATCCCAGAAGCCTGAGTCTTTACAAGAGGCTGAACCCTGTTCAAATAGATTTTGAAAAAACCCAGGCTGGTCAAACCAACCTGGGTTCTTTTTGCGGCCTGTGATATTTTATTAGAACTTTCGCTTGAAACCCTTTTCGATGTAACAAATACCCATAACCTGGCGTATATACTTTGTAAGTGTGAAAAATGCTCAAGCCGAAGCAGACTAATCGGCTTGAGTAAAAGTGAATTTTAAGAATTGTAACAATTAGATGGAGATTTTTTCTATGTTAAAACGCTTCTCACAATGGAGCTTGATGCTGGTTGCCCTGCTGAGTTTGGGGTTGGTAATGGCGGCTTGCGGCGACTCCACCAGTACGCCAGCAGCACCCGGCGCGAATGGACAATCCCAAACGCTTGCCAGCGTCAAGGCGCAAGTTCCAGTAGGGCTAAAGAGTTCGATTGCTGAGAGTTTTCCGCAAGACACCGCCTTATTTGTGTTGCTGAACACTGATACAAACAGCGACCAGATTAAAGGTTGGCAAAAAGTAGCTGATTATCTATCAGCCATCCCCGAAGTAAAAGACGCTTTGCAGAAAGTTGATTTGCTGGCCCAGGCCAAGCTCGGCACTTACGATGCCGACATCAAACCCTGGATAGGCAGCGAACTGGCGCTAGGCGTAAACGATTTGAACGCGCTGATAAATTTGGGCAGCGGCAAAATGCCCAGTGGTGAAATCCCGGTATTAGCGGCGGCTTCGGTTAAAGACCGGGCTAAGTTACAAACTTCACTGACCAATTTATTAGCTAAAGGTAATTTGACCGCCACTACTGAAACTTATAATGGCGCGACGCTTTACACGGTTAATTTATTCGTTATCAATCTGGCTTTTGGGGTCAGCGATACCAAATTCTTCTTTGGCGGCAGCCCGGCTATCGTCAAGGCGGCCATTGACCGCACCGCCGACAAGAGTCTGGCGGCTACCGACCAGTTCAAGAAAGTAACTGCGAAATTGCCCGCCAGCTATCTGGGCTTTATCTACAGCGATGTGCAGGGCATTTTCAAGAGCCTGACCAGCAACCCGGATGTACAAAAAATGTTGAGCGGGGTAAGTCTGTCCTCGCTGGGCCTCGATTATATGGGCAGCGTCGGCGTGACGATGGGCATGGCTCCTGAAGGCTTCCGGGTGGATAGCTACCAGACTTACCAGAGCGACAAAGCTCCGGCGGACGTAAAGACCCGGTTAGGCAAGGGTGCTAATCCGAGTAAAATTCTGGAAGTGCTGCCCGAAAAGACTTTCGCTTTTGCCAATGGTCAGGACGCGAAGGGCTATTACGAAGCCTTCATCAAGAATGTCGCGACACTGGGTACGGATGGCAAGCAAGTTACCGACGGTATCCAGAAATTCGAAGCCGAAAGCGGCCTGAGCATCCAGAACGATGTAGTCAGCCTGTTTGGGGATGAGTTTGCGGTTTTTGCCCAGCCAGTGAGCGGCTACGTTCAGGGCGACAAGAATACGCTACCCGTTGGACTCGGCTTGCTGACCAAAGTAAGCGACAAATCGGCGGCGCAAACCAGCCTCGACAAAATCGCGGCGGCTATCGAAAAGAGCGACACGAAGGGCGAAATCAAGTTCCAATCCAAAACGGTGAACGGTGTAACCTTCAAGCAGGCCACCAAAGCCGCCAGCAACATTGCTCTCAGTCTGGGCGTGGTCGGCGATTACGTCTTTCTGAGCAGTTCGGACGAGCAGGCCCAGGCTATTATTACCTCGGTAAAGAACGGTACGGCTACCTTCCTGAAAGGTGCTAACGCCGCCAACTTCAACCGGGTAAAAGATAGCTTGCCGAAGGACAACCGGGGTTACGCCTACGCTGATATACAGCAGAGCATCAATCTGCTACTCAGCGCCGTTCCCGCCGACCAGTCGGCTAAAACGAAGGGCTACACCGACAAGCTTACCGAGTTCAAAGCGGCTGGTTTTGCTTCCAGCGAGAACGTAAACGAAGGCGTTTCAACCTTCTTCCTTTATTTCCCTGGCATCAAATAAGCTGAATTGCTGATTTAACCAGAAATAAAAAGCCAGTAGCGCAAACTTAACTGCGCTACTGGCTTTTTACTAGCCGCTTTACTGTACATCATGAATTGAAGAAACGGCGCACCAGCACTCCCAAAACTATTATAAACACAGTCAGGCCCAGTGCGGTAGCCGCACCTGCCCAGCGATGGCGCGCATCGTCCAGTTTACGGGCCATCAATTGTGCCGCCCATTCGATAGGATAGGCGGCACTCAAGGCCAGAAACGGCGCAATTACAGCCAGCCTTGCCCCCTCCAACGGCCCAACCAGCAGCAAAGCACCTGAATACAACAACGGAAAAGCCAATAAAAGCCAGTTTTGAATTTTGAATTTTGAATTTTGAATTAGATTCGGAAAAACAGAAATTTTGATGGTTGCACCGAAATTTAGTAGAGTCAAGAGCAGGGCGAGGGCGAAGCTCAGGAGTAGTCCGGCATCGTGGGTGGCGAGTTCTTTGAGATAGAATTTGGGGGCGTTGGGCGGGGCGCTACCGATGGAAGCCAATCCGTTGAGGAAGGCGGGGAGGTTCAAGAGCCAACCTGAGACAGCAATAGTAAAGGCAAGCAACCAACCGAGTATCGCTATTCCCAATTTTCGCCCGCGCCTTTCGCCATTCCACCAAACCGCTAACAGCAATGGCACAAATAACAAAATCGCGCCATAAGCCGCGCCCGCCGCCAAGCCGCATGTTGCCCCAATCCAGAACCAGTTCCAGGATGCACCTTTGTTTTCTATCAAAATACTAGCCGAAATATTCTTGGTCGAAGAAACATTTTCGGTGGGACATTGCTCCACCAATAGATTTTCCCTTGAGCCGGATTTTGTGAGAGGTTGCTCCGCCAACCGATTTCCCCGCCATTGCCGGATTATCAGGTAAAAAGCCACCGCCGCCAGCAACCCGGCAAGAGTTTGCAGCACGAGCAAAGACGTGGCCCGGTAAGAAATCCAGGCAGTAGCGAAAAGCAAAGCGGCGATTGCGCCAGCGCGTCGTCCGAACAACAGATTGCCCGCTGCGAAAATCGGCACAAGCGTCAGTAAACCTAGCGCCAGATTTAGGTAGCGGAAAGCGGTGAGGTAGGTTTCCGGCTTCAGGTCATCAATCGAGACTGCGCCGGGTTTGCCAGCACTCTGTATGCTCAGTCCTTCGGCGAACAGGGCGTTGGTATACAAATAAAGGGGCGGTTGGCTAAAATTGGGCGGTTTCCAATCGCTGCGTTTAACAATATTTATGGCAGAAGCAGCAAAATCGCGTTCGCGTTCAGTGAGTTCGGGCGGTTTCTGGATGGTTTGCCAGCGCAACCAGCCGCCCAGAATTAGAGCCGCCAGCAGCGCCAGCCAGGGCCAGTTCAAAATAGCTTGTTTTCTTGCTAACGCTAGAAACTTTGCCAAACTAACGGGATATGTAATATAAATACGGATGGCAACACCAACCAGAAACAACCCAAATATCAGCCAGAAAAGTACGCGGCCTTTGAGCGGCGACCAGCCCAGAAAATAGTCGTTCGTGAGGTAAAGCAAATAGGCCAGGAACAGGCTGCCCGCCAGCAGCCCATCCAGCCAACGCCGCGTATTTAGCTTTTTATCCGACAATATCCAATACCTGTAAGATTCTCATTGTAGGAAGGGGCTATGCCTCGATTTCTCCACAAGCCAGACCTCTTCGAGGGCGCAGCCCCTTCCTACACTGGTTTACGGCTTATTTTGTTAAATCGCTACTACTTTTAAGCTGGCCCGTAAAAATTCTGGCCTAGTTGAGAGTACTCATAACGGCGGCACTGTCTTCGATACCCTGAAAACGAGTGACTTTGCCATCTTTGACCGTCAGTATATGGCAGAAATCGGCGCTAAAAGATTTGCCGGTTGCCTTAGCCGTGCCAGTAATAGTGCCAAGCGCAAATACACGGTCATCTGCCGCCACGTACTCAGTTGGAACGGCGCTAAAGCCATCAAAATTAGCCATGATTTGCATGAAAACCTTGTTTAAGACATTATCAGGGCCAGAGTTAGTACCACCCCAGGGATGACCGGGTGCGGTGGACTCTTCCCAGGAGATATTGGGATCAAATGTACCCAAAACTGCTGGCACATCGCCTTTGGCAAACGCCTCATACATACCACGTACTATCGCAACATTGTCACCAGCCATAAAAGTTGTTCCTTTCCACTAAAACTTGCTATACAACAAAATTTCCTAACACCATAAAGTAAATTGCAGCGCCCATTGCGACTGTCACCCTGACGAAGGAAGGGTCTACGATTTAGAATAATGTTGGTTCTACACCAACCTGAGATGCTTCGTTCCTCAGCATGACCAGGACTTAGATAGTTAAACGAAAAGCTCACGCAGTTTCAGGCGAAAGCCTGGAATGACATCTTCGCCGTCCAATACATCCTCAATAGTTAGCACCTGTACTGGTTTTGGCTGACTGGAATAATAGACTTCAACCTGTTGCTTTTGCGGATTAATGGCCCAGATGAGCCGCACGCCCACTTTTTGCCACTCTTTTATCTTGTTAGCAACGGCTTCACGCTCAGGTCTGCTTCGCAAATCAGTCGGCGAATGAATTTCGACCACCAGGTCTGGGACACCTTTGACACTTTTAGGGCTTTTCGGCGGCACCCGCTCGGCTACCATAAAACCTAAATCGGGAATGGGCATCCAGCCTGTGCCGACATCAAAAGTAGTGTCCCGCCACAGCATCCCTAATTTTTCGTCAGGGTCAAGAAAGGTCAACTTGCGGTCTATTTGCTTACCAATTCTACCGTGTTCATCGCCGGGCATGGGCTTCTTCATCAGCTTTCCATCTACCAATTCGTAAAGCTCGTCAAATTCGGGGAGGGCTTCAAATTCCTCCGGCGTATAAGTTCGTTCGCGATTAAACTCTTTTGCAGGTAATGCCATAAACCTTCACACTACTTTCCTTGAAACCTATGTTGGTAGGGGTTTAATTCATCAAACCCAATGCCAGGCGCAATAATGAACTTTAACTATTAAATCCGGGTATGGACAATGGTTTCGTAGGGGCGAATCGCATACGCCCTTTTGACCTGGCTTGGTGTTCAAGGGCGTATGCGATTCGCCCCTACTGGCATACCCGGTTTATTTTGTTAAAATTCATCATTGCGCCCCTACCAAGACAGGTGCTTGGTTCGGGTTAGTCGTCTTCAATTTCCATTCGGAGTAAGGCCGCGCCCATCGTTTTGCCCAGCCCGTCCATACTGAGGGAGCGGGTGCCGCCGCCGCCGAGCGCCCGCCGCAGCACAAAATTGAGCGCCAGCACGTTCGGTACTTCGTAGCGCTCCACCTCGCCCTTCACGATACCCTGAAAGTGAGCCTTGACCCGTTCCGCCGTTACCAGCCGTAGCACCCGTGCGTAATCGGCCTGATTATGGACAAACAGCGCCACGTTGCAACAATCGCCTTTATCGCCACTACGGGCGCTGGCAATTTTCACCAGTTTCATTGGCTAGATTCCTTCCTTCGTCAGGCCGTTTTCACCTTCGCCACTGCTTCCAGGCCAAATTCCTTGATAAGTTGCTCTTTTAGCTCGAACTTCTTGATTTTACCGCTTACCGTCATGGGGTAGTCGGTGACGAACTTGATGTATTTGGGCATCTTGTTTTTGCTGATGTTAGCCCGGCAATAGTCGCGGATTTCGTCTTCGGTTGCTTCTACGCCCGGCTTGAGCCGAAGCAACGCCGCCATTTCCTCGCCCATAAAGCTATCGGGCAGACCGATAATCTGGGCTTCAGCAACTTTGGGATGGCGCATCAAAAACTCCTCGATTTCGGCGGGGTACATATTCTCGCCACCCCGAATGACCATATCCCTGACCCGCCCGACGATATTGATATAGCCTTGTTGGTTCATAGTGGCTAAATCGCCAGTATGCAACCAGCCTTCATGGTCAATCGTTTCGGCGGTCTTGTCGGGCATATTGTAATAACCTCTCATCACCAGGTAGCCCCGCGCCAATAGTTCGCCCGTTTCATCCAGACCAACCGGCTCACCTGTGTGTGGATTGACAATTTTAACTTCACAGAAAGCGGTAGGTAGACCAACCGTTGCCGATTTTAGCTCAAAACTATCGGTGGCAACCGTCTGGGTAATCGTCGGGCTGGCTTCGGTTTGCCCGAAGACAATCGCAGCATCTGCGCCCATTTTCTCCTTGACCTGCTCCATCAGCACAACCGGAACGGACGCGCCGCCACTGGTCATAGAGCGCAGCGAAGAAGTATCAAATTCTCCGGCTATAAAGCGGGGATGGTTCAACAAGGCTACTAACATAGCCGGTACGCCCGACGAGATGGTAGCTTTTTCTTTTGAAATAAGGTCGAGTTGCTTGATGGGGTCAAAGGCAATTAGCGGGATGAGCGTACCACCTTTATCCAGCATCGTTAGCACCGCCAGTACACAGCCCCCGGTGTGAAAGAGCGGCATCGGTGTCACCATGCGGTCTTCGGGTTGCATCTGACCGCGTGCTGCTACCAGATGGGCGTTGTTCAAAATATTGTAGTGGGTCAGCATTGCCCCTTTGGGGAAGCCAGTCGTGCCACTGGTATACTGAATTTGGGCAATATCGTGCGGCGTAACCCGCGCCTGGCGGGAAGTAAGCACAATATCAGCGATGGTTGCGCCCAGTTCTAACACTCTATTGTAGGGCAATAAACCGGGCCGCTCGGTGTTGCCAATTAGCACCGCCCGTTTGAGGTAAGGTAATTTGGTGCTATCGAGCTTTTCGGTGGCAGGGTCGCCAATATTTTTTAGCTCCGGCACAATGCTGTAGAGCGAATCGAGATAAGAGTTGCCGCGCACCTCTTCGACCATAAACAGAGTGTTAATATCGCCCTGACGCAGCACATATTCCAACTCGTAAGCCCGGTACGCTGTGTTAATCGTCACCAGCACCGCCCCGATTTTAGCCAGAGCCATTTCCAGCAGCACCCACTGCGGCAGATTGGGCGACCAGACTGCGACGTGTTGGCCCTTCTCGATGCCCAGCGCAATCAAGCCCTTCGCCAGTTTATTTGCCTCATCGCGGTACTGCCGATAGTTCAAGCGCATTTCAATACCCATCTCAGGGTAATTGTAAACCAGCGCCTCTCTATCCGGGATGGCCTCGGCTTGCTGGTCTAACAAATCGCCAATCGTGCTATTCAACAACTCGAAGCCGTAACTTTCGGCCTCCCAAACAGCCCTGTCTCCTTTGACTCCCATCTAAATCTACTCCTTATTTCACCACACAAACACGGCACTCCGGGTTTTTCCTTAGCCTTTGAAATTTTTTGCAAAAAATTTCAAAGGCTAAAATTTTCTTTTTCGGCTAATTTTGGTTTTTTTTGCAAAAAAACCAAAATTAGCCGAAAGTTTCATTTAAAATTCTCCGTGCCTCCGTGTCTCCGTGGTAAATATTCTCCTAATTACGACTCTGTAATCTCGATTTTGACGAACGGCTCGACCTCGCTGCGTGGTATGAGGGTCGGCCAGAGGGCCAGTAATTCGCGCGGACGAGAGCGCCCGCCCACGCCACTGGCGGTTGGTGGCCCGTTCAGGCCAAGCGGCACTAATTCGCGAAAGACTTTTTCGGCTTCTTTTTCGTCCGGCACATGTACCGCCAACCGCATGACCACTTCGTTGAGTTCTGCCGGGTCGAAGCCGGGGTTAGCAGAGGCGAGTGGCCCGTGCAGCGCGTTGTAGCCCAGGAAATCGGTACGAATCTCGTCATATTTCAGGTCGGTTACATCGAAGCGATAGCGCAAAATCTGGTCGGCTTTTTGGGCTTTCTCAAGGGCATCGGGCCAGCTATAGGCGATTTGAGCCTCGCCAATCCAGCCATCGGTATAGCCAACACATACCTTGAGCATTTCCGGCTTTGGTCGGCCCTTCATTCCCCAGACTTTTACTCGGTTTTCGCCTACATCTTCCAGATGCACCGAAGTAAAATCGGCATCTACATCGGGCGTGAGGTAATGATTGGGGTCAAGCACTTCGTACAGCAACTGTTCGCGCACCGTGCCGAACGAAACCAGCCCGCCCGTGTCCGGCGTTTTCGTCAGCACAAACGAGCCATCTTCGGAAAATTCGGCGTAGGGATAGCCGATATTTTCCAGGTTCGGCACATCTCTCCAGCCCGCCGCATAATTGCCGCCGACCACCTGCCCGGCACATTCCAGCAAATGTCCACAGACAATGCCCGAAGCCAATTTGTCCCAATCGTCCGCCGCCCAACCAAATTCGTGCATTAGTGGCCCAAGAAAAAGGGCGCTATCTGTCACCCGGCCCGTTATTACTACGTCCGCGCCGTCCGCCAGCGCCTGAGCAATCACGTCCCCGCCTAGATAAGCGTTGGCATTGACTACGCGCTTCTGCACCGTCTCAAAATCCGCCCCGGTATCCAGGTTGAGCAGCGCATGGCCCTGCGCCCGTAGCTCTTCCAGGCGGCTGAAAATATCATCGCCTGTAATCACCGCCACTTTCAGCCTCTTGATACCAAGCTTACGGGCAATATTCAGCACTGCGTCGCGCGCTCCTAACGGGTTCATACCGCCCGAATTGGTAATCAGTTTAATGCCTTTCTCGCGGGCAACTGGCAAAATACGCGGCATCAGGGCCAGCAAATCCATCGTAAAGCCGCGGGTCGGGTCGCGCCGCTTATCCTTCTGCAAAATCGAAAGCGTCAGCTCGGAGAGGCAATCATAGCCGATATAATCCAGCCCCTCCACCCGCTTCGCCATCTCAATCGAAGGCAGCACCGTATCGCCATAAAAACCCTGCCCGCCCCCTATCTTCACCGTCTTCATAGTCTTCTCCGAAGCAGTTTTGAGTTTTGAATTTTGAGTTTTGAGTTAGAAATCTTTAATTCAAAATTCAAAATTCAAAATTCAAAACTGACTAAAGTCCGAGTTCTTTTGCGATTACTTCTTTCATGATTTCGTCGCTGCCTGCACCGATGCGACCCAGGCGACTATCGCGCCAGGCCCGACTGATGTCGTACTCGTCCATGTAGCCCGCGCCGCCGTGAATTTGGAGAGCTTCATCGGCAACCCAGTGGCTGAGTTGGGCGACGTAAAGCTTTGCCATGGTAATTTCTTTGACCGGGTACTCGCCGTCGAGGTATTTGCGGACGCAGGAGTAAGTCAGTTGCCGTCCGGCCTCGATGCGGGTTGCCATATCTGCAAATTTGTGGCGAATAACCTGGAATTGCGAAAGGGTCTGACCAAAAGCGACGCGCTCTTTGGCGTACTTGTAGCCCAATTCAAAAGAGCGTTGCGCCCCAGCTACACCGCTAATCGCGGCATAAAGGCGCTCGACCTGCAATTCCCACATAATGTGATAGAAACCCTTGCCTTCTTCGCCCAGCATGGCCGAAGCGGGAACGCGCACGTTATCAAAGGCCAGTTCTGCCGTGTCGGAACTGTGCATTCCCAACTTCTTGAGCTTGCGACTAACGGTAAAGCCAGGCAAATTTTTATCTACCAGAAAAAGCGTGACCGATTTGGGGTTGCGGGCGGTATCGGTGCGCGTCACCAGCAAAATATAATCTGAACGCACGCCATTAGTTATGTAAATCTTCGAGCCATTGATAACGAATTCATCGCCTTCACGCCGGGCCATTGTACGGATACCCTGCACGTCGCTGCCCGCGCCCGGTTCGGTAATACCCAGGCAACTGATTAGCTCACCTTTAATCGAAGGTACGAGATATTTCTGCTTCTGTTCTTCCGTGCCAAATTTTAGGAGCGGTGGCATTACCATATCGGTATGCACCGCCAGGCCCATCGCCAGCCCACCACTGCGGCAACCACCCATCTCTTCGGCCCGCACCACGTTGTACAGATAATCGCCGCCCGACCCGCCGTATTCTTCCGGCATACTCAAGCCCAAAAAGCCAAGCTCACCCATCCGGCGGAATACGTCGTTGGGGAAAAATTCGGCCTCCTCCCATTCTTCGGCGTGCGGGGCTAATTCGCGCTCGACAAAACGGCGCAGGCTGCGGCGCAATTCTTCGTGTTCGGCAGTGAACATTCTATCGGCCATTATTATTGCTCCTTTGTTTGATTTTTCGCGCTAAACTTTTCTGGATTATACTCCAAAACCATTTCGCTTGTCTTGCTTTTGCCGATTTCAAAGCCGTGTTATAATCAGCTCAAAACCAATTGTTAGAAAAGAAGGTGAGACCATGAGTATCAAAGTTAATCAGATTGAACGCTACTACGACACGCATGAAGTAGAGGGGGAAGAAGTGACTCAAAGTATTCTTCACTACGCCATTATTAAATATTTGATTTCTTTGCTCGAAGAGTTGTTTGCACAAATGCTAGTTGGTGTGGTCAGCAATATTAATTTTTACCAGACCGACGATCCCAAAGAACGACCCATCAGCCCTGATGTTGCAGTAATAAATGGCTTTCGCATTGAGATAGAGCAGGAAGAAGAAGGACCAACCAGCTATTACATTGGTAGACATGGGCCGCCGCCGCGCCTGGTCTTTGAAATATCCAGTGAGGATACCTGGAAGCTTGATTTGCAGAACAAGCCAGACCAGTACGCCACGATGGGAGTACACGAATATTTCGCCTTTGACCCCAATTTACGTAGCTTATGGACAAGGGAATGGAAGTCCAAAGGGCGTTTAACCGGCTGGCGGCTAGGGGTGGACGGGCAGTATTACGAGCTAGAGAAAGACTCACAGGGGCGGATATGGAGTGAGGAAAGCCAAAGTTGGTTGGTCGTCAAAGGCAAATTGCTGGCTTTCTACAGCGCAGAGGGAGAGCGCCGTCTGACCAAAGAGCAAGCTGATGCTCAACGCGCCAGGATAGCTAACCAACAAACCGCGCAGGAACGGCAGCAGCGCGAAGCCGCCGAACGACAAGCTAAAACGGAGCGACAACAGCGCGAAGCCGCCGAACGACAAGCCGAAGCCGCCGAACGACAAGCCGAAGCTGAACGGCAACAGCGCGAAGCCGCCGAACTTCGCGCTCAACAACTGGAAGAAAAGCTGGCAGAACTATTGCGGCAGCAGGGCCGTAATTCCAACGAGCAAAGTTAAAGTAGTAAATCAGGTAAGCATAAACCGGGAAAGTGGAAATGAAATTCACAGGCCAGAAAGCAGTAATTATTGGG
>JBBQXW010000104.1:0-20618 GCA_038209275.1 Chloroflexia bacterium
GTGGGTAAGCTTCAGGTCTAAAGCCCCAGGCGTACCCGCACAAGCTACTAACTTCATAAGCAAATTTTTAGGTTGACGCGCATGGATTTCATGAACGAAAAAAGCTTCACACTGACGGCGGTAATCCATAAAGAGGAAGATTGGTATGTGGCTAATTGCTCCGAAATAGGGACAGTTAGCCAGGGTCGTACAATTGAGGAAGCCGTCACTAATCTAAAGGAAACTACTGAATTATATTTAAAAGAATTTCCAAACCAATTACCACTAAAGAAGAATTTGTAATACTAAATGTACAATTTAAATAACATAAAACGGGTAGGGTTAATACATATAGCTGGCGGGCTGGTGGTAGTGCTGGTCGGAGTTGTGGTGCAAGGCTTATCCACCGGGCAATGGTCTAGTGCGCTTGGTTCCAATGCGATAAGCCTGTTGCTATTCGGGGTGGGCTGGTATGTGTTCGGACAGTTAGTGATGGGACAGGTTTTTGCGACCCTGCGCAAAGGCTTGAACTTCAACAACCAGCCGATGAAGCGCTTTAGCACGCCACCACCTTTGCCGCGCCGCTTTGGAATGGATTACCAGACGATTGAGATTACGGCAATGTTGCTGGCAGCCATATTGGTCGGCGTGGTGACGGTAGCGGTACCGAGTAACGGCTTTTCGCTGGGTGGCTTTGCGGGCGGGTGGCTGATGGGTGGCGGCTTTGGGCGGCAGCGTTTTGTTCGCAAGGCCCGACAGGAAGAACTAGACCAGGAACGCACTTTTTATTTCAGCGACGGCTCGGTTGGGCCACGCACCGATTTGGCCTTCTATGAAGCCCAGCCCGGTAAACGCACCCACGAAGAAGCCAGCCTTGAACGTGAAAATCAGCCGGGTAAAACTACCGCCGATATTGCCCTGCCACCGGGCGTGCGCCGTCGCGCCGGAGGCGGCAGCCCGGCAAAATCGGGTAGCCCGACCCGCAAGCGGGCTAAAGTTGGCCCACTCGTTTCAACTCCTCAATCTCAACCTCAACCTAAAAATATTTCTTCAGAAGAAAAACCGCAGTAGGCGATGGCGATTCTTTTAGGACTTAGCGCCGCGCTATGCTGGGGAATTGCCGATTTTTGCGCCCGTTTCGCCAGCCATCGCGTCGGACCGTACCGCACGCTGCTCTATATGCAGCCCATCGGCTTCTTTGGCCTGACTATTTACGTTCTCTTTCTGGAAATTGGCAAGGCTGGTAGTTGGGAACTGTGGGTGCTGGGGCTGGCGGCACTCCTGGCGGCGGGCAACAGCATGGCCGGGCTTTCGCTTTATCATGCCTTCGGGATTGGTGTCCTTTCGATTGTTTCGCCTATCGCCGCCAGCTACGGCGCAATTACCCTACTGCTTTCGATTTTGAGCGGTGAACGACCTTCTCTGCTTCAACTATTCGGCCTGCTGCTAACCGTGGTTGGGGTAGTGCTGGCTTCAGTGCAGCCCAACTCTGATAAGAGCCAGCTAGAGCCAGGCAAGAAAGTTTCGCGGGGTATAGGGTGGGCGGTGGCGGCATCGCTCTGCTTTGGCGTGGTTTTTTGGGGATTGCGCTTTGTCACGCCCAATTTAGGCGGAGTTGTGCCGGTCTGGGAAGCACGTATGGTCGGGCCTTTGTTGCTGTTGGCGTTGGCCCGCCCCGCCCGCCAGAGTCTGAAGTTACCTGACCGAATTTCCTGGTGGTGGATTCTGGCGGTAGGGGCAGTAGACACCCTGGCCTTTCTCTCCTATACTTTAGGGGTAAACGCCAGTGGCGAGACCGGGCTGGTCGCGGTACTTTCTTCGCTCTTTAGCGCCGTGACAATTCTGCTGGCTCGCATTTTCCTGAACGAGCGATTAACCTGGCTGCAATGGGCTGGTGTTGGGCTTACTTTACTCGGTATTGGCTTTGTGAGTGCTGGCTAGGTTTTAAGTTTACATAATTCCTCACAATCTTAAAATTCACCACGGAGGCACGGAGAAGCATGGAGATTTTATATATTTTCTTTTAGCTTTTGGTAATTTGGCAAAGTTTACACCAGCCCTGATTTAAACTTTTCTCTTAGCTTTTGAAATTTTTTGCAAAAAATTTCAAAAGCTAAGAGTCTTTCAGGTTTCAGGCTGCAATGGAGGACAAAGAGAAAAATGGCGGATGCAAATATACTAATAGGCGGCCTAAGCTGCGTTTTTGAGGGTCTGAAACTTCAAGGAGAGCCAGCTATCCAGGGTGGTTTTAGGCGTGCCAGTAGTTTGGGCCAAACACGCACCCTTTGACCCCCGCCATTTTGACGAATTGCACCGCCGCATGGCCTCTTACTTACACTCTAAAGACGTCTTTGTCCAGGACTGCTTCGCCGGGGCAGATCCAGCTTACCGCGTCCCGGTTAGAGTGATTACCCAGTATGCCTGGCACAGCCTGTTTGCCCGCAACATGTTTATTCAGGCTAAACCTGAAGAACTGGAAAATTTTTCTCCTGAATTTGTAGTAATGGATTGCCCCGGCTTCCATGCTTTTCCCGAAGTTGACGGCACTAACTCCGACGTCTTCATTCTGGTTAATTTCGACCAGAAGCTGATTTTGGTTGGTGGCACCGAGTACGCCGGTGAGATTAAGAAATCGGTCTTTACCGCAATGAACTACTTCCTGACCTTCAAGAATGTGCTACCCATGCACTGCTCGGCTAACATTGGCTCCAAAGGCGATACCACGCTTTTCTTTGAGCTGAGCGGAACCAGCAAAACGACCCTTTCTGCCGACCCTGACCACAAACTAATTGGGGATGATTCGCACGGCTGGAGCGATAGAGTTGTCGCCCGGTGGTGCCAGGTTTGCAATCAGCCACCAATTTCACGAGTAGCGCCTTAAATTGACGCTTATGGGGCTGCGCCCTCGATTTTGAGCTGTGGTAAGGGTAAAATCGAGAGCGCCGCCCTCTCCTACAACGAAAGGTGAATTCTACAAATTCAATTTAAAACCACAAAGGCACAAAGAACGGTTTTAAAGCTTTAAAACTTTAGTGTTCTTCGTGCCTTTGTGTCTTCGTGCTAAAAATGTAGCCCGATAGATTTAGTCGAACAAATCGGGCTGCTCTCGCGTGATACGATCCCAGAGTGGCTGGAACTGGAACCACCCGGCGAGGTGATTGCCGATTTGCTGCTGACTAAGGACGGCAGCTTCGGGGTCAATTAAGATGGGCTTCCCGGCAGCTTCAGCCAGTAGTTGAGCCTGACAACTGCGTTCCATCGTAATAAACCACCAGGCGGCTTCATCTACGTTATGCCCCACTGTTAACAGGCCGTGATTACGCAAAATAACCGCTTTGTGTGGGCCAAGTGCCTGACCAATGCGCTGTCCTTCGGCAATATCATAAACCACCCCGGTAAAATCATCAAACAGGCCATGGTCTTTATAAAAAGCGCAAACATCCTGGGTGATAGGGTCAAGCAAACGGCCCAGCGAAGACCACGATTTGCCATAAAGCGAATGGGCGTGGGCAGCAGCAACCACATCGGGGCGGGCGGCGTGAACCTGCGAGTGAATCGCAAAAGCGGCCCGGTTGACCGGGCGGCGACCTTCCACCACTTCGCCCTCGTGATTAACCAGAATCAAATCGGAGACCCGAATCTGGCTAAAGTGCATCCCGAAGGGGTTGACCCAGAAGTGGTCGGTTAGTTCCGGGTCGCGGGCGGTAATATGTCCGGCCACGCCCTCATCAAAGCCGAAGCGGGAGAAAAGCCGGAAAGAGGCGGCCAGGCGCTCTTTGCGATGCCGTCGCTCATCCTCTACCGTCGCAAAGACGGGCGGCTGCGGAACGTCAAAAATAGTCCTGGTCATAGAATCGGTCATACGAAACTCCTTTGTTGTGAGTTGGTAATTTATGTAGCTGAATTTGAATAAGCAGAAGCCCCTTAAAAAGGCTTGTACAGGCTTGTATTATACTATATTCCAATTGGTCTGGGTACACCAAAAAGCCACAGCAGGCATAATTTGGTAACTACTCAGCCCCTTGACAGAGCTGGTAAATTAAGCTTATGACTTTACAAGAAGAAGTGCAACTACTCCGAGCCGAAAACACTGAACTCAAAGGCCGCATCGCCCAACTTGAGGCGCAGTTGGCTCAAAACAGTCATAATTCTTCTAAACCGCCTTCTTCAGACGGTTTTAAACGTCCGCCTAAAAATCAGACTAAAAGCTTACGTAAGGCCACTGGCAAAAAATCGGGTGGTCAACCTGAGCATCCAGCCCATAACCTGGCCTGGAATGAGCAACCCGACCGTCAGCTTCAACATCATCCGACCCGGTGTTTCAAGTGCCAGACCAGCTTAAACCAAAGCCCGGCGCTGCCTGGCCCAGCCCGGCAAGTGCTGGATCTGCCCGCCGAAATCAAGCTCGAAACCATTGAGCATCAAGTTTACACCAAAGCCTGTCCTAACTGTCACAGCTTTACCACCGCCCCCTTCCCACCCGAAGCCAGTCACTCGCTACAATATGGGCCAAAAGTGCGCGCCTTAGCGGTCTACCTTAATCAGGTACAGTTGATCCTTACGCCCGCACTTGCGAAGTGCTCAGTGAGCTTTTCGGCCTAGAACTCTCTCAGGGTACGCTCCACCACTTTTTAGAGCAGTGTTACTCTCAGTTGGCTGAACCAGTGGCGGCTATCGGCGAAGCTTTAGTCCATTGTGAGGTGGTTCACAATGACGAGACTGGTCTATAGGTCGAAGGCCAACGTTACTGGTTGCACGTGATGTGTACCGCCTATTTGACCTTTTACGCTTACCACCATAAGCGCGGTAAAGCTGCCACCGATGAAATTGGCTTACTCAACCGCTTCAAAGGCACCAGCGTGCATGATAGTCTGGCAATGGGGCTACAGCGAGTGTTTACACGCTTTGTGCAATGCCCATATTTTACGTGAGCTGACCTTTGTAGCCGAAGAACTAGATCAAGATTGGGCCGCCCAACTCATTGAAGTCTTGCTCAACCTCAAGGCGGCAGTAGCACAAGCGCAAGCGGCGAAACAGCTTGAATTAAGCCCAGACCAATTAGAAACTTACCTCGAAAGCTACCGAAAGCGGCTGAGTGAAGGGTTCGCCGCCAATCTGCCGCCCGAAGGGGGTTGGCCTAAGAATAAGCGTGGGCGACCTAAACAAAGCAAAGCCAAAAATCTCTTGGTCGCTTGCAAGTGCGGGAACGCGAAGTGTTAGCATTTGGCTACGATTTTAAGGTGCCGTTTGACAACAATCAAGCCGAGCGTGATATTCGGATGGTTAAAGTGCAACAAAAAGTTTCAGGTAGTTTCCGAAGTCAGGCCGGCGCGAGCTACTTCTGTCGAATACGCAGCTACGTCTCAACGCTGCGAAAGCAGGGTCAGAGTGCTTTCATCGCGTTGGAGCAAGCTTTTAGGGGCCATCCTCTGATGCCTGTTTTAAGCTGAGTAGTTACAACATCAGGCCCAATTCGGCCTTGCTATTAAAAATTCCTGCAAATTTTACTCAAGCGAAATTTGAATTGCACCGTCTTCAATTCTTACGGGGTACGTTACCAAAAAAGGTCTTAAAAGGGGAGGATAAGGCCGTCCGTCGCGCACGTCAAAACTCCAGCCGTGCAAGACACAGCTAATCCGGCAATCTTCCAGTATGCTCTCCGAAAGCGGAAAATCCTGATGGGGACAGTTATCGTTGAAGGCGTAAAATGCCCCCTCTACGTTCGCCAGCGCTACCGCCCGTTGCCCAATCTCGATACGCTGCATCTGGCCCGGCCCTAAATTTTCGCACCGTGCTACCGTTAACCACTTCATAACAGGATTTACGATTTACGATTTACGATTTACGATTTACGATTTACGATTTACGATTTACGATTTACGATTTACGATTTCGGTGAGCCGAAGCGTCAAGGTCATTTGTAAGATGCTGTTCCGTCAATTGATTTTCCATTGGCGGAGCAATGTCCTACAGGGCCAGGGTCAATTGTAGGATGCTGCTCGGTCAGCTGATTTCTACTCATCACTATAATCGTAAATCGTAAATCGTAAATCGTAAATCGTAAATCGTAAATCGTAAATCGTAAATCCCTACATCAGTCCTTTGTAAGCGCCGCCGTCTACGACGATGGCCTGGCCGGTGATGTAGTTGGCCTGTTTGCTGGCGACGAAGGCCACTACTGAGCCGAAGTCGTCGGGGCTACCGAGGCGACCAAGCGGGATAACCTTGTTTTCGTCGGCCCGGACTTCTTCAAAGGTGCGTTTCTGGTTCTGGGCGCGTACCTGGTGCATATAATCGAGGCGCTGGGTGGTGTGCAGACCGGGCAGCACACTGTTGACCGTAATATTGTACTTGCCGAACTCGTTGGAGAGAGATTTAGTCAGGCCAGTGACACCAGCGCGGGCGGCGTTCGATAGAATTAGCTCGTTAATAGGTTGCTTCACGGCGTAGGAGGTGATGTTGATAATTCGCCCGCTACTCTGTTTCTTGAGATGGGGCAATACGGCGCGGGTGAGGCGGACGGCACTGAGCAGATTTAGCTCAATTGCTTTGGCCCAATCCTCGTCGCCCAACGTCTCGAACGTTCCGGCGGGTGGGCCACCCGCGTTGTTGACCAGAATATCAATCCGTCCAAAGCGGTTAATCGTTTCCTCGACCAGCTTTTCGACATCGGAGGGTTTGGTGACATCGGCAGGAAACGCCAGCACTTCAACCCCGGTGGTGCTGCCAATCTCGCGGGCGGCTTCCAGTAGCTCAGTCTGGTTGCGCGCGCAAATAGTTACATTTACCCCTTCTTTAGCCAATGCTAAGGCGCTGGCCTTGCCCAGTCCCTTGCTGGCGGCGGCAACTATTGCCACTTTTCCTTTCAGGCCCAGATCCATAACTAGGCTCCTTTACTATTACTATTATCAGTTGGTAAATACTTGCCGACCACTTCGCCGATAGCGCGGGCCATAAAACGGCGATCAGCCATCGAGAGCGCGTTCATCTTGACCATATTGTCGTCCAGACCGGGATGGGCCGACGAAAATTCGTCCATCGCCACCCGAATCAAATCAAAAAGGTCGGTCTCGTGGGCTTCCATCCAGTCGTTCAATTCTTTTTCGAGGTTCATAGCTTGCCTTTTCCTCCCCATTTTTTAAGTTTGAGATTTTTATCATTCTGAGCCAGGATTTAAAACTACCTGTGCATATTAATGCTTCAGCCCGCCTTTGTAAAGTTTAAGCGCTTTTGAGGGGTTTTTAACCACAGATGAACTAGGAAACACCAGCCATGCGGGAGATGGTGGCGGCGGTGAAGGGGTCGCGGAGCATAATAGTATCGTCGCGGTCTGGGCCAGTGGAAATAATATCTACCCGCACGCCAGTAAGCGCGGTAATGCGCTGGATGTAGTGCTGACATTCGGGTGGCAAATCCTCGAAGTGCCGAATGTGGGCGGTAGAAGTTTTCCAACCGGGCATCTCTTCGTAGATAGGTTGGGAGGCGCGCAAGTTGGCAAGGTCGCTGGGATAACGCGAGAGCGTGGCATCGTGTACCTGATAATGGGTACAGATTTTAATCGTGTCAAACACATCCAGGCCATCCAAATAGGTCAGGGCCATCGAGGTCAGGCCATTGAGTTGCACCACAAAACGGGCCGCTACCGCATCGAACCAGCCATAGCGCCGGATACCTTCATTTACCAACGGGCCGCTATGACCGTTAGGCGAAGGCTGGCTGCGGAAACGAGTGAGCGGGAAGCTTTGCTCCGGGGTCATTTCGGTTGGAAACGGCCCGGTTTGCACCCGCGAGATATACGCACCGAACACCCCAACCGCGCCGCTAATCGCTGAGGGCGGAATACCACTGCCGCTACTGGCTGCGCCGACGGTTGGAGCAACGTTGGAAACAAACGGGTAAGTGCCAAAATCGAGGTCAAGCATCGAACCCTGGTCGCTTTCGAGCAGCACTCGATGGTTGCCGCCACTGGCAATGGCGTGTTGCAAAATAAGCCGGGTATCAAAGATACGCTCTCTGAGTTGACGACCATAATTCAGGTATTGATGATAAATTTTATGGAGCGAAAGCGGTTCCTGGTTGAAGACTTTGGTCAGAATATCGTTTTTGACCGCCAGGGTTTTGGAAAGGCGTGAGAGAAATAGTTCTTCCTGCAACAAATCGGCAATTCGGATTCCGACCCGGCTGATTTTATCAGAATAAGCCGGGCCAAGACCAGCCGCCAGCAAGTCAATCGAGGGCGTACCGTAGGCGCGGCGCTCTTGTTCTTCCAGAATGGGATGGTAGGGCATAATGACGTGGGTCTGTTCGCTGATATAGAGGCGGCTGACATCTATACCGGCAGCAGCCAGCGCATCCATTTCTTCGACCAATTTTTTGGGGTCAATAATCATACCTGCGCCTAGCACAGAAATGGTTTTACTATTAAAAATACTCCGAGGGATGTATTGTAAGGTAAAGCGCCCGTAGCTATTAACTACTGGCTGTCGGACGTTACCGCCGCCGCTATAGCGTACTACTACTTTGGCTTGCTCACTTAGCAGTTCGGTAAATTTGCCCTTACCTTCTTCGCCCCACTGTCCCCCAATCAAGGCCACGACTGTCATAACTAGCGTCTCTTAACCCCATTGCAAAACTACATTATTTCAAGCTGATTATCTATTATATATCTTAACACGTTTTGCCCATTTGTATCCAGTACTTACCGCCTGATTTTTGGTTACGTTAGCTTAACCTTTTTACTCATCCCCTCGCAGGCGGCTGTAAACCACTAAATCGTGCCATGCGCCGTTGCGAAATTGGGCGTGGCGAAAGACCCCTTCGCGGGTAAATCCGGCTTTTTCGAGGGCGCGCTGTTCGGGGATATTTTCGATGTCGGTGCTGGCTTCGACCCGCTCTATTGCCATATGCCGAAAGAGGTAGTCGGCTAAAAGGCGCTGGGCCTCCACCCCGTATCCCTTGCCCCGTCCTTCCGGGATAAGGCTGATGCCTATGTTGTAGGCCCGCGAACCAGCGTTAGGCCCGTAAGCTTCTACGTGATAACTCACATCGCCGATAGGCGAACCATTTTTGAGAATAACCATAAAACGCCCAGAATCTTCGCTGACCGGGCCGTTTTTTTCAAAATTACTCACCAGCTTTTCAAACGAGCGATACCCAAAAAAATTAAATTCGCTTACAGTAGCCGGGTCATTGACCCACTTATCGAGCAGCACCAAATCTTCTCGCATTACCAGCCTGAGATTAATCAGCTTCCCCTCAATCATACTTGCATCCTTTATTTTTCTGAGCATTTAGGTTTTGAAAATTTTTTGCAAAACCTAAATGCTCAATAGTTATTAACATTCGGCTATTTTAAGCTTTTTTAGCAATTGACTAGCAGGCATAAAATTGGTTAAGATGTCCGTAGTATAATAAAACCTGTCTTACTATACAAGCTCAGACCCTGAGCGCGCTTTCACCCTGGCGGAGTAGCTGAAAGCGCACTATCCTCAGTGGTAAATAATTAAAAAGGAGAGTTTTTTACTTAATGCTGAGATTATTTAATACTTACTCGCAACAAAAAGAAGTGTTCGAGTCGGCAGACCCTGGCGGCAAACTGGCTCGGATTTATGTCTGCGGCATCACCCCTTATGATTCCAGTCACATGGGTCACGCGATGGTCGCCGTTTTTTTCGATACGTTGCACCGTTATCTGGAACACCTGGACTATGAGGTTACTCAGGCCCAAAATATTACCGACATTGACGATGATATTATCAAGCGCGCCCGCCGCGATAACGTGCCTTACGACGAGTTGGGGCAGCGCTGGAACAAAATTTATCTGGATGCTCTGGCGGCGGTAAATGTCCAGCCTTTCGATTTGTATATTCCCGCCACTACCGAAGTTCCCAAAATGGTCGAGATGGTGGTAGGACTGGTCGAGAAAGGTTTTGCCTATCCTGCCCGCGATGGCAACATCTATTTTCGGGCAGCCAGTTTTCCCGACTACGGCAAGCTCTCGCGTCTCAGCCCAGCAGAGTTGCTCGAAAAAGGTCGCGCCGCCGCTACCGATAGCCTGATGGATACGCCAGGCAATCCCGCCAAAGAAAGCGACCTTGATTTTATCATCTGGCAGACCGCGCAACCGGGCGAACCAAGCTGGGAAAGTCCGTTTGGGCCGGGTCGCCCTGGCTGGCATATCGAGTGTAGCGCGATTACCTCGAAATATCTGGGCAGTCAGTTTGAAATTCACGGCGGCGGGGCAGATTTAATCTTTCCGCACCACTCTAGCGAAATCGCTCAGAGCGAAGCCTGTAGCGGCAAGCATCCGTTCGTCAAATACTGGATGCACGTCGGCATGGTGCATCTTGGCGGCGAAAAGATGAGCAAATCACTCGGCAATCTGGTGCTGGTGCGCGATGTCATCAAGGAACATTCGCCCGATGCGCTTCGTCTCTATCTGCTCTCGACCCACTACCGCGACGCACTACATTATGAGGTTAGCGGAGTGGTTCAGGCCGAAACCCAAATCGCTTTGCTGCGGCAAGCCCTTCAAGCTACTTCTGATAGCGCTGGCTCGGTTGTCGAATTTGCGAACTGGGAAGATACTTTCTTTACCGCCCTGGATGACGACATGGATACGCCCCGCGCTATTCACGCCGCCCTCGCTCTAGCTCAAGCGCTCGTTGTAGCCGCACAGGATGGGCAGGATATTCAGGCGGCTCAGGAAAGTTTGCGCGATATGGTCGGGTTACTTGGCTTGTTTCTGGCCCAGACCGCCTAGTCCATTGGCGGAGCAATGTCATACAAATATGCCTGATTTTGCTCCGCCTATATATTTCCCTGCTTCCTCTCCCCTGTATGACATTGCTCCGCCAATGGATTTTTCCAATTTCTCCCATTTTAATATAAAAACCGTGATTTTTCGCCCCCTGAAGCATTATATTAATGTAACAGACTAACACGGCGGCCCGGTCAATATTCAGCAAGCACACCGCTTGTTCCAAACTTTGAACTTTGAACTTTGAACTTTGAACTTTGAACTTTGAACCTTGAACTTTTTAAATCCGGGCCGCCCAAAGTAAAGAAGGGAGATTCTGAAATGCGTATAGTAAAAGTAAGGCTCTGGCTGGTCGGGGCGGTCAGTTTGCTGGTTTTAATTGCAATGGTAACAATGGTAGCTTTGAGCAATTTTGGTGGTTCAGTAAAACCAGCGCAAGCGCAGATTACAGCGCCCGGTGCTACGGCTGCACCTGCCCCTAACTTTGCCCGCCAGATTTCGGTCAACGCCGTGGGCAGAGTGCAGTCTGCCCCTGACGTAGCCTATTTGAGCGTAGGAGCAATCGTGCAAGCCCCGACTGCTCGTGAGGCTCTCGACAAAGCCAGCGCCAGCGCGGGCGAGATTCGCAAGGCGTTGGTAGAGGCCGGTATCCCCGACCAGGATATTCAGACGCAAGGTATCAACGCTTACCCGGTTCAAATACCCAACAGGGAGGGCCTGCCGCCAGCCGAACCGACCAGCTATCGGGCCAGCGTCAGCTTTACCATCACTATTAACGACCTGAGTAAGGCTGGTACTGCCCTGGATGCGGCCACCAAAGCCGGGGCTAACGAGATTGGCGGCGTTAACTACGCTATCAAAGATGACAGCACCTTACGGGCGCAAGCTTTGGAGCAAGCGGTCAAACAGGCCCGCCCGAAAGCCGAAGCAATTGCACGCGGCCTCGGTTTGCAACTCGGTCAGGTACTCACCGTGATTGAAAGCCCCAACTATTATGGCGGTGGCCCGGCTGCTACTGCGCCGGGCGGCAAAGGCAGCGATAGCTTCGCCCCCGGTCAACTGACGGTTGGGGTCAGCATAACCGTTAGCTACGCCATTCAGTAGATTATAAAAATCCCCTTTTCTCAGAAAATCTTACAAAATTTTCTGAGAAAAGGGGATTTTTAATCTGGTTTTATCTGAATTTAAAAATTGCTGACCGAGCGGTGATAGGTGGGCGTACCTAACTGGGCCAAATACTGGCTGGTCGTGGTAGCACCCAACTGAGCGCTACATTCGTAGAGACTGTGGCGCAACCGGGCCGGAGTGGAAGTATCCCAACCCCGCCGTCGCAAATATTGGGTCAGAGCCAATCCCCGGCGGCTGTATTTCTCATAGAGCCAGAGCCGCTCCCACGTCCCAATTTGACCTCGCAAACGGGCTACCCCATCAAAATTGACCAGTTCTTCGGCCAACTGCGCCCCTGGTTCGTCGCGATAAAGTTCAGCCAGGCAACATGGTACAAGTAAACAGGGCCGATCAGGAATAGAATGTTCGTCGTTTCGCCCGTTGCCATTGCCATTGCCATTTCCGTTACCGTTGAGGTGTAGTGCTTTCTCTCGCGTTACCAGCAAGGCCCGGCGGCGCGAAGGCAAATCGGGGATAACCCGAAAGCCCACCTGAATCTGAATTTTATCCTGGTTGAGCCATTGCAAAAATTCTTCGGCGTTGCTGGGCCATTCTACTTGCAGACCCTGCCCTTTTAATTTGGGAGCAGCATAATAAACCGCCTCAAGTAGCTGGTTAATCAGGGGCGGGTAGTTGTGTAGCAAAGCGCGGAAATTTTCGGGGCTAAGTTGCAAATCGTGTTCGGCAGACCAGGCGCGGGCCGAAAGTTTCACGTCGCAAATACTCACTAACAGTTTGTTATTATTGGATACGCTCAAAACCACGAAATCAGGCGTTTTAGTCCCGGTTTTCCAGGCTTGTTGGGTTATACCTTCTATACTTTCAATCTGGAGGTAAGCGCAAAAGTTGCGCCCATGAGCGCGACTCCATTGGGTCAGGAGGTGGTTGTTATGCTCGATAAAACTATAAACCTGCTGCTCCCAGTGCGCCGCAACCGAGTCCATCACTTTTGAATCGGCGACCAGGTGACGGCTGTCATCTTCCCAAAAACTTTCCTGGTGCGAGATAAGTTGCCGGGTTTGGGTATAATTCTCGCTGACCCCCGCTCCCTTGATAAAATGTACCGTTGTACCGGGCCGTTCCAGGTGGGTAGCGCGTTGCAGGCTTGCTCCCTCAATTGGGGCAGGCCAGTTCGGAATGGGACGCACGGGCAGTTTTAGCCGATTTTCGTTCTGAAGCCATTGCTGATAACGGGCCGACATTTTCTGCGGAATATGACCTTTATTACTGAACCATTGGTCAATCAGTTCACGACGGGTCAGGCGCGGCACTTCCGGCTGATTTACGGTGGCAGGGCGAATAGATTTGTCTTTGGCTTCTTTGGTTGGCTTGCGCGGTTCCCAAAATATATCGCTCACCGCCCGCAACTGCCCGGCAATTTTGCGGGCCTCTTCGCTCTCCGGCTCGACCAGATTGACCAGCGAAGTCATTTTGCGGCAGTTCCAGCAGATTATCCGTCCAGTTTTGTAGTAGAAAGTGGCCGAATCTTTGTGCCAGCTTCCACTAAAAGGGCAGACAATTTTCTTGGTGCCGCGTGTCGGCATATTTTCCGGCACACTCACCCCCAGGTCGCGCAAGGCCGCCCGGATGCGGTGCTGAAAGCGGGTCGAGTTGACCCTGACCGAGCTTTGGTTGCAGCCGCAAATCGGACTGACCCTGACCCAATCTACCAGCGACTCGGCGTAGCGCGGCAGGCCGCACTTCTCGCACAACTCCTCCATTACAACATAGGCACATTCCAGCAAATTAGCCCGGTAATTTTTGGCTTCGATGGTGCGGGTGCAAATAGGGCAAATGTTAGTTTCGCGGGCCAGTGCCGCTTTCTCGAACAAGAGCGGGCCGCCGCCGCAACGCGGACAGGCACAAGCCGCGCCCATTACCACCAGTACCCGGTCTTCGGTTGAAACGACCAGTGGCGCGGCTACCGGGGGAGCAACAAAAAGCCCGGTCAGGTCTGGCAGAAATTTCTGCCAGGGCTTGAGCTTTAGTAGCAAAGGTTCAAGTTTCTGGTTCACTGGCCCCACGAATTTAATGCCCAAATCGGAAGGTACTTGAACTAGCCCCAGCAGTGGACTGAGGCGTGCCGCCACTTCCTGTTGAGGTTTGGCATACAAAGCGCGGATTTTGGGACTAATAAAAAGAACGGGACTGAATCTGGCCCGCTCGTCGTCCTGGCTCGATGGGGTTTCCATTTTCTATTACTTCTAAGCTCAAAAGTTTAAGGAAAATAACAAATTTCGAGTTTTTATGATAACACGCACCCTGCCCAAAAACAATACCAGTCCGCACAGCCACCTGGTTTTTAGAATGCAGGAACACAGATGAACACAGAGAACCACAGATGGACACAGATGATTTTAAACTATAGTTTGATAGCATCTGGTATATGGTTTAAGCTTTAACCTCTGCGTAAACCAACGTTAGATTCATTATAAAAGCGATTGGGAACAACCGAATGTTCGGTTGTTCCCAATCGCTGATTGGTCTATTTGCCGCCGTAGACTCGTTCGAGAACTTCGTCTTTGATGGTGAAGCTATGTTCCGGGCCAGGGAAGATACCAGCTTCGACTTCGGCTTTGTAGTCCGAAAGCGCTTCGGTAAACAGGGCGGCGGCGTGGGCGTATTTCTTGACAAAGCGCGGCGTGAAGCGGTCATACAGGCCGAGCAAATCGTGAATGACCAGCACCTGCCCGTCGCAATCCGGGCCAGCCCCAATACCAATCGTGGGAATGTGCAGGCTGCGCGTGATGATAGCCGCCAGTCGGTCAGGAATCGCTTCCAGCACAATCGCAAAGCATCCGGCCTCTTCGAGGGCACGGGCATCTTCAATCAAGCGCTGGGCGCTGGTAGCGTCGCGGCCTTGCACCTTGAATCCACCCAGCTGCGAAGTATATTGCGGGGTCAATCCGATGTGGCCCATTACGGGAATACCAGCATTGACGATGGCCCGCACGGTGGCGGCCATGTTCTGCCCGCCTTCCAGCTTGACCGCGTCCATTCCGGCTTCTTTTAGAAAACGGACGGCGTTGCGGATGGCTTCTTCCGGCCCAGTCTGGTACGAACCAAAAGGTAAATCGCCCACCAGGACGGCGTTTTTAGCACCCCGCCGCACCGCTTTGGCGTGGTGGAGCATTTCCTCCATCGTTACAGAAACGGTATTTTCGTGGCCCAGCACTACCATCGCCAGCGAATCGCCCACCAGCAGCATATCTATCCCGGCTTCGTCCGCCAGCAGCGCGGTGGGGTAATCGTAAGCCGTCACCATGCTAATCTTTTTGGGGCGCTCGGTGACGGGAGCAGTTCCATTGGAACTGGTTTTTGGTGCGCCTGAGCGTCCGCCCTTGCGCCCGACCAATTCGGGAATGGTTTTTTTCGTCGTTGAATTTGAATTCATTGTTAAAGTTTCCTTCCTGGCCTGTCGTCTCGCTCAGGAGTACAACGGCCATCTTGAAAGTGAAAATATTTTGTCGCGCAACTCTGCGCTATAGGCTACCACACCGCTACGGTTTGCAGTAACCTACTCCCCTAATTATACACAAAACCGCCGATTTGGAAAACCTGGCCTTTCGGGTGGGTGCGCGTCAGTTTTTTGCGCCAGGGCCACGCCTACCCGGACGTGAACGTCCGGGCTAAGAATACGCCAGCTCAACTATTTTTAGCCCGGACGTTCACGTCCGGTTTTTGCAAAAAATTGACGCTCACCCGTCTTTTGGGCTGCCAGTCAATGAACCGAAACAAACTCAAGATTTGCTGGCGCGCATAATTGCGCGCATACAACATTCGCACTAAGTGCAATTTCCAGTCCAGCGAAATTTTGAATTTATGAAATTATATCTTACTTTTAATTAAAGCCTATCCGAGTAGGGGTTTGATTCATCGAACCCTGAACCTGGGCGCAATTCATTGCGCCCCTACTCAGATAGGTTCTTAAAGCAAGCCCGCCAGTTTAGCTTTTTCTATAATGCTACGAGCCATCCGCAAGTTAGCCGCGTCCACCATTTTGCCGTTGACCGAAATTGCGCCGCGCCCTTCGACAACCGCTTTTTCATATTCCTGGACGACGGTTTGCGCCCACTTCACGTCTTTTTCGGGCGGCGAGAAAACTTTGTTGGTTGTTTCAATCTGGCTGGGATGAATACACCATTTACCATCGAAGCCCATCGCCCGCCCAATTCGGCAGGATTCGACCAATCCTTCTGGGTCTTTGATACCGGCGAACGGGCCATCCAGCACCCGTTTGTTGTAGGCGCGGGCAGCAGTCACAATCGCGTGCATAATATAGTGCCAGCGATGACCGGGGTAAAGTTTATCGTTTTCATCGAACTCGCCGATAGAATCCATTGGCATCTGCACCGAAGCGGCGTAATCGCCTGAGCCATAAACCAGCGCTTCCAAACGTGACGATGAGGCGGCGATTTCCCGGACATTGACGCAGCCCAGGGCGGTTTCAATTTGGGCTTCAATCCCTATACGGTTACTGAATTGTTTGTATTCTTCAATTTGGGTCAGCAGCGTTTCGACCACATAGACATCTTCGGGGCGGTTGACCTTTGGCACAACTATCAAATCAATTTTATCGCCCACTTCCTCGACTACTTCGATAATATCGCGGTAGGCGAAATAAGTATCCAGCCCGTTTATTCGATAAATCCGCAGCCGCGACCCAAAATCGAGTTCTTTGAAAGCGCGTATTACATTGGCACGGCTGGCGGCTTTTTCGGCAGGTGCAACCGCGTCTTCTAAATCAATACAAACCGCATCGGCCTGTGAACTCGCCGCTTTCTCAATCATTTTCCAGCTAGAAGCCGGAACAATCAACTCGGAACGCTCCAACCGTATGCTACCCTTCGTTTGCTGGTTGCTACTAGACATATTTTAAATTTTCTCCGTGTTTCTCCGTTGGGTCTGCGACCTTCCGTGGTGAATATTTTCCTCTTGCCTAAACGGGGAGTGCCTAAAACCGCCGAGGTAGGGGCGAATCGCATACGCCCTCTGGCCTTGCGTCAGGTCAAAAGGGCGTATGCGATTCGCCCCTACGAAATTTGCCTCTGCCTAAATCGGCACTTCCCCTGAACGAGTATACGCAGCCCGAAAAAGCCTGTCAATTAGTAACAACTCAGCCCGCCGCGACTGTCACTCTGACGCAGGAAGGGTCTCGATGTACCCAAAGCAAGGTACTTCGGCAACCAGAGATGCTTCGTTTATAGGGGTTTACTTTTATAGGGGTTACTTTGTCAAGACAGGGCTAAGTACCTAAGTTTGGTGCAAAATTAGCCCTACCCCACTTAGCGGGGACGTACTTTAACAATTTAAGGATGGAGTAAAGACTATGGTGGCCCCTGGGTCATCAGACTGGCTTTGCCGCTTTAGCCGAGGAATTAAGAGAAGTTATGGGAGTAAGGAAAGCGGAACTGCCAGGAGCAGGTGGCAGAGCGAGTAAAGTTAGCCTGTAGCTATCTGGATGAGTATGAGAATTTCCAGATGGGTTTATCTTCGAGTAAACTCAACTTTCATTTTCAAATAAAGGGGGAGCAAACAGTTTTAATGGAAGGGCGGCGCGAATACCCCTCTGACCGTTACAGTCAGCTATTTGGAATTCAATTTAGTGGGGAATTCTATGTCAATAAATTCAAGCAATTGTTTGAAGAGTTGTGGGAGCAGGCTTTAACCGATAAAACCAGGGTCAAAGCCTGGCTAAAAGAACATGCAAGCCTAGATTAGATAGTTGGGCTTATTTTTTAGCCTGATTTTGTGGAAGTAAGGGAAGGGTTAGAATTACTAGCGGGTTTATTAATTGCCAGCTCCAAAGAGAGAAAGGCGGTTAGCGTAGCATGTCCGAACTGGCTTCACCATCTGTACCGGTGCGTTATATTTATGGCAGCGATGAGCGGGAAATAGCCCTTGTAAAACCACTCGGAGCAGGTCATACCGGCACCGTATGGCTAGGCGGGGAAAGAGCAGCCGATTACCAGCTTATCACCCAGCGCCCCCAACCAATAGTGCCTCTAAATCAGACCCCCGGTGCTAAATTTCCAATAAACCCGGCGATAGAAACTATGGTAATGAAAATGCTGCGGCTGGACCCAACCGAGCGGTATCAAAATGCCGGGGAAATAGTTAAGGAGTTACAAAGAATTCTGTATGGCCGGGAACTGCCAGGTCCCCCACTTCTCTTCTCTTTTTCTTCTTCTTCTTCCTCTGCCATTAAGAGTTCAATTCAGGACTATCCTGCTTCTTTTGATACTGCTCAGATCGGTGGTTTAGAGACTTTATCTCAAGCTGAAAAAGTTAAGCAGCACTGGCTAATGGGTCGCTTTGAAACTTTGCCACCTTTGTACTTCAAAGAGGCCATCTCCTGTTTGAGCTTTAGCGCAGATGGCAAGTTACTGGCGATTGGCGCTGGGAAAATAATTAAGCTAGTCGAGGTGGGGACTGACCACAATTGCCGCGATTACGGTTTACTAGAAGGGCTTCATCCGATCAGCGGAGTAGCCTCAGTTGCCTTCAACCACTCAACTTTAGAAAATGAGGCTGAACCAATCCTGATAGCGGCCACTTCTATAAATACCATCAAGGTGTGGGAAGCTAAGAGCGGTAGACTCTTACATGACTTGCGAAATACTGAGCAATTATTTTCGCTTAAAGCGATTGGTTGGGTAAATCAGGTCTGTTTTAGCCCTGACAATAAAATGTTGGCTTCGTGTTCGGATGATCGCACTATTCGCTTGTGAGAGCTTAAATTCGGCAAAAGTATTAGCACTTTCAAGGGCCATACTCATTTTGTTACCAAACTCGATCTTAGTCCCGACGGGCAATTATTAGCTTCAGCTAGTTGGGATAAAACCGTTAAGTTGTGGCAAGTTGAGAGTGGGCAGCTTCTCAGTACTTTTCTTGGACACAGTGAAATGGTGTTACAGGTGAAGTTTAGCCCGGATGGTAAAACGCTGGTATCTGGTTCGGCTGACAATACTCTAAAACTATGGAATGTGCGGGGTGCTAATTTGTTAAGAACCATCGAGGGCCACAGTAGCTGGGTAATAGGCGTGGCCTTTGATGCCCGTAGCCAATTTTTGGCTTCAGCTTCGGAAGATAAAACTGTCAAAATCTGGTCGGTTCCGACAGGAGAATTATTACATAGTCTGGCCGGTCACTCCGAGAAAGTGCGGGCGCTGGCTTTTAGCCGTAACGGAACAACTTTAGTGGTGGGTTCAACCGATGGTTCGGTTAGAAGCTGGCGAGTTGTGTCATAATAGCTCTACTAATCTCGAAAGACCGTTCGGGTAGTGCCGTCTCGCCACCGAAGTCAGTGGTCCCAAGCCAACCACAGCCCCAGTGAGTGGTATAGAGTTTAGAATAAATAACGACATCGGTTTTTAGTATAATACGAGAACCGATGCCGTTATTTAGATTTAAGGAAGAGGAAAGAAGCCCAACCTAAAGTAGCCAGTACCCCTAAAACCGGGCCAACTCCTGACCAGTTTCAAATTTAGGCCAGGATGGAGGCCCGTTTACAGCGCCGTCTGGTGACTAAAAAGGCCGAGCTTGACCACTACTGGCCCTTAGCACCCGGTCTGGTTACGGCTTTGTATAAGGATTTGAAGGTAGTCTTAACTTATCATTCTAACGCGATGGAAGGTAATTCACTTACGCTGAACGAAACTCTGCTGGTAATTGAATACGGTCTAACCGCTGCTTCTCATCCCCTCAAAGATTATTTGGAAGCCACTAACCACGCTCAAGCTTTCGAGCGACTGCTAGAATTAGTAGATCGGGAACGTCCTCTTGCCTTGACGTTGGAACAAATCTTAGAGTTGCACCGACTGGTAATGGCTGGCATACACGACCAGGCCGGGCAACTTAGGACGCGCCCTTCGGTTCTGACCTGGTTTGCTGGTGGTAGAGTTAGAATAAGTTTGGTTTGACTGCTGTTGGTAATCATGTGGCTTAGAACCGATCCCAATAGGCTGACCGCTCGGAGAGGAAAGGGAAGGGAAGGATAAGAAAAATGAATTAAAGGCGAAACTGCCCGAAAAGAGTTAGGATTGTATGAGCCAGCTAGTATATAATAGTAGATGTGTCACAGCCACAATCTAGCAGACCATAAGGAACAGGAAAACCACCAATGAATGTAGCCGTCCTCACTACAATTAAAGTTATCGCAGGTACAGCTTCCCAACTAATTGAAAGTATCGAAGCTGGCAGTCGCCACTATTCGTTTCCGGGTCATATGGAAAGTGCTATCTATCTCTCGCCGGTCGACCTCCACCAAGTTTTGGTGTTATCTTTTTGGCAAGGTCTGGCGGTTCTACCTGATTTTGAAAGCCTCTTTGAGCAGCTCCAAAAACACGCTTCGGCAGTGCAGTTAGTTTTAGTTAGCCGAGAAATCTTCACGTTGGTAAAAGATTACCGTGTAGTATCCAAAACCATCAAAGCTTCGCATATCCGCTTGCTAAGTGTCTCAGTCGATGCCCCGCAAAAATGGTTAAAAGAGCTGGCCCAAATCCAGCTAAAGCAGGCTAAAGTGTTACCAGGGCTAATAGGAGGCTGGTTAGGTTGTTCACTGAGTTCACTGAGTTCACCTTAAATCCTTAACGATGCCCCTTGCTTTAGCTATGGGGTTAGTGGCTACGCCACCTATATATTTGACACTCATAGCTTTTGGTGATATAATAAAGCTATGAAACAAATCATAACCGCTAAACTTAAACTTAAT
>JBBQXW010000105.1:0-20583 GCA_038209275.1 Chloroflexia bacterium
TGCTCCAACTTTATTTTGCCTTGCTGCCGCTTGGTCGTATTTTGAAATCGAACCCAACCATAGAGCAAATTGAGCAGGAAGAAGCTGGTTCTTCGATAACCCTACTCTTTGCTTCCGATAGACCGACTCCTGAGATTGAGGATATATTAAAATTAGCGACTGATGTAAAAGAGTGGTGGCTCAACCCTTTCAGTTTGTCGGCTCAAGCTGAAGAAAGCATCGAAAGCGCGTCGGTTGTTTCCGAGCCTGTAGCACTCGATGTGCCGATTGTGCCGCCCGCAGTTCGGCTGGAAGCCACACCTGTTCCTGCCTCCTCAAATACAAATACCGAGCGCGCTGGTTTTGTACCCAACGATGATGTGCAGGACGCGGCGCTGGACGTGAAAGCGGTGGCCGCCGCCGCCGCGAACGCCACCGAAGGCAAGACCATTCGAGTAAACGTGGCCCAACTTGACCGGATTATGAATTTAATCGGCGAACTGGTGGTAAACCGCACCAGCCTGAGCCATACCGCCCGTCGCCTGGAAGAAAGCGGTAAAGAAGGCGAACTGGTCACGGAACTGAACGAGACGCTGAATTATTTGAGCCGGATTACTAACGATTTGCAAGAGGACATGCTCAAAACGCGCATGACCCCGATTGAAAAACTCTTCCGGCGGATGCCTCGTTTGGTGCGCGATTTGGCCCGGCAGATGGACAAGGAAGTCAATTTTGTTCTCGAAGGCGAGCAGACTGAGTTAGACCGCTCGCTTATCGAAGAAATTAGTGATCCCTTAATACACCTTTTGCGAAATGCGGTAGACCATGGGCTGGAATGGCCCGATGTCCGCGAAGGGTTGGGCAAACCACGTCAGGGTATGGTCAAGTTGAGCGCTTCTCACCGCGACGGGGCGGTTTTTATCGAGGTAGAAGACGATGGGCGCGGTATCTCGCCCGAAAAAGTGCGCCAGAAAGCCCTGGACAAAGGCTTGATTACGCCCGAAGTAGCCGCCCGCCTTAACCGCGAGGAAAGCCTTGACCTTATCTTCCTGCCTGGCTTTTCGACTGCTGTGACTGTCACCGAAGTATCCGGGCGGGGCGTGGGTATGGACATTGTGCGTACCAATATTGCCCGAATTGGCGGTACGCTGACGCTGGAAACTATGGAGGGCCGGGGCAGTCGCTTTAGTATGCGCTTGCCCTTGACGCTGGCAATTATCCAGGCTTTGCTGGTGAGCGTGCGGGGGGTGCATTACGCTATTCCGTTGGGCAGTGTAACCGAAACTTTGCGGGTCTCGGCTGCCGATATTCAGACCGTCGAAGATGTGCCACTGGTGCGGGTGCGCGACAAATTCCTGCCGCTAATCGCGCTTGAAAGAGCGCTAGGCTTTCCGCCTGCGTCGCGCTTCGATACGCCCGATGCGGAAACGGCTTGGGGTAACGGCAGGTCATTTCACGAAGCTGAGACCGATGGCGCAACTACCAAAACCCTGGTGGGTGGACGCGAAAAACTCTTCCCGGTAGTAGCCGTCCATTTTGAACGTTTCCAGGTTGGGCTGGTCGTAGATGGCTTTATCGGCGAACAAGAAGTAGTAATTAAACCGTTAGGCTGGTATATTGGTGAGATACCGGGGCTGGCCGGGGCAATGATTGAAGGCGATGGTCGAGTGGCGCTGATTATTGATGTACCGAGTTTATTGCGGGCCACCTTGCGCGGCGACCAGGCCCAATTACGGGCTTCGCTTTCGAGATTATAAAAGTTTAAGAATTAGCTGATTAAATAGCTGAATTGGGACACTAATTTATACTGAGCCTTGCCTGGCAAGGTTCAGTGGCCTTATTAATTTGCTGTTATAGCTTTTAAGGAGTTCTAAGCATGGCTGAACCCCAAATTCCAGCATTACCGCCGGAGTTCATACCGAAATTAACCGAATTTATTCGAGATGGTGTTGAAAAAGCCGTTGATGCTCTGAGCAAGATGATTGGGCGCGAAGTGCGCTTGATGGCGCTTCATGTGGAACTGGTGGCTGCCAGCGATTTGCTGGTCTGGCTGACTGACGAACAAACCCCCACCGTTGGGGTTTATGTTTTGAGCAGCAACGGGCCAAGCGGTAGTTGTCATCTGATGTTGCTTTTTACCACCGAGGCGGCGATTACGCTGGCTAATATGCTCGTGCCGTTCGAGCCAACTATTATTTTGCCGGGGATGGATGCCCAGCTAACTGAACTACAGGTTTCCGCGCTTTCCGAGACGGGCAACGTAGTCAGTTCCTACTTCCTATCTCATATGGAAAAAGCTGCTGGTTTAGAAATGTACCCAATGCCACCTTATGTTGTTTACGATATGACTGGCGCTATTCTGGATACGGTTATTGCCGACCTGAGTACTTATGGCGATGCCAGTCTGGTATTAGATACTGCCATGACTACCGAGTCTCATCAAATGCGCGGTCAGTTTTTGGTAATGTTCGACAAGGTGGCTTTGGAAAAACTGGAAGGCGCTTTAGAGTAGGTTGGCAATGACAAAAGAAGTAGAAATATCCAAGTTACCTCTTGATCCAATTGCGGTGGGCCTGGGCGAACTTTATGTGAGCAATACCCCCAATATTGTGCTGGCAGCCTTTGCGCTGGGCAGTTGTATCGCACTTTGTGCCTCCGACCCAAAAGTGAAAGCCGGAGCGCTGGCTCATATTGTTTTACCCAATACTCCTCCAGCTTCCCGATTTAACGGAAATGTTAATGCCAATAGCAATCTATCGCCGGGCAAATATGCTGACCGCGCCCTTCCCGAAATGATTGCTCGTTTAGAGCAACTGGGAGCCAGTCGGAGTCGTTTAGAATTTAAGCTGGTTGGAGGTGCTGCCGTACTGAGTGGTTCTAACTTGCTGGGTGGCGCAAATAATCCTTTGCCGGGTCGCCTTGATATTGGACGGCGCAACGTTCAGGGCATTCTGGCCGCCCTTCATCAGGCCGGGTTTGCACCAGTTGCCGCCGATTTGGGCGGGCCTTCTGGTCGCACCGTCTTTTTCTGGCCTAATAATGGTAAAATGCGAGTACGCACCTTGCGCGGCGAAGAGCGCGAGTACTAGAAGCAGGCTTTTCGCTTAGGTTTTCTATTACTTTTTGGAAATTTTTGTAAAAATTTCCAAAAACCAAAACTCGAAGGTTTTTCGCTTGCTGGTAAGCGAAATTCCTGAAAAATAATGAAACAGCAGATTCATATTATAATAAAAGAAGGGTGGATATGCCTACTATTCTGATTGTGGATGATGCAATGTTTATGCGGGCGCTGTGTGGGCGGCTGCTCGAAGAAAATGGCTACGATGTCGTCCAGGCCCAGAACGGGGCGGAAGCGATTGCCAAGTATCGCGAAGTCCGACCCGATGCCGTTTTACTTGACATAACTATGCCAGAAATGGATGGTATTCAAGCGCTAAAGGAGATAAAAGCGATTGACCCATCTGCTCGTGTCGCTATGGTGACGGCGGTGGGACAACAGGCCATGGTAATGAGTGCGCTAAAGGCCGGAGCAATGGAATTTGTGATGAAACCATTCGATGCCGAGCGCGTACTGGCAGCCGTCCAGAAAATGCTTGCCAGCAGACCACAGGGACAAGCTCAGGGCTAAATTTTTACTTAATAATTTTAATGGCTCACAGGGTAAATGCCAGATAGCTCCAAAAGCTTTAGTGACCTTGTGCTGGTGGGAATATACATGTCAAAATCTGACAGGCTAGATGCAAAAGCTAATCAACAAGTCAGGGTCATGGTGGTGGACGACTCGGTCTTTTTCCGTTCGGCCTTGAGCAATATGTTGCAAAGCGAACCGAATATTAAGGTAGTGGCTGAAGCAGGCGATGGCGATGATGCTTTGCGCCGCCTCCACCAATTGCAACCCCCTCCTGATGTTATTATTTTGGATGTATTTATGCCCCGCAAAGATGGTTTAGCCACGCTTGAAGAAATCACCGCTAAATTTGCTATTCCAGTGCTGATGCTGAGTAGCACGACCAGCGAAGGGAGCGCTATTTCAGTCTCGGCTTTATTGCGTGGAGCGTTCGATGTAATTCCAAAGCCGGCAGCCGAAACGGGCCTGCGTGGTATTCGTACCGAATTACTCAGCAAAATTCGGGCAGCGACCCTCAGCCAGGGTATTTTTCGTTTGCCCAATCATACTTCACTGACACCCGAACGTCATACTATTGCCCCGCCTCCCCGCCTCCGCGAAGTCGAAGCGGGCCGACCTGACCGATTGGTAGTAATTGGAGCGAGTACGGGCGGGCCACGCGCTTTGTACGAACTCTTGCCGCAGCTTCAGCCCGGTGTCACGGCGGCTTTTGTGGTGGTACAGCATATGCCCGCCCATCTTACGGTAGATTTTACCAAACGGCTTGGCTCGGTGTCCCAGATGCCAGTGCGCGAAGCGGGCGAACTCGATACGCTCGAAAAGGGCGTTATTTATATCGCGCCCGGCGATTACCACCTGAACTTCACTTTGGATTATCGCCTGAGCCTCAACAAAGCCCCCAAGATTAACGGCGTGCGCCCTTCGCTGGATGTGACACTGCTTTCCGCCGTCAATCTGTACGGCAGCAAAGTGCTGGGCGTGGTACTGACCGGGATGGGCAAAGATGGCCTGCTGGGTAGTGGTACACTCAAACGAAGCGGCGGCTCGGTGCTGGTTGAACACGAAAGCACCTGTGTGGTATACGGTATGCCGAAAGAAGTTTTTGATGCTGGTTACGCCGATGGCGCATACCCCTTGCCGGAACTAGCCGACCATATCAACCGCTTCACCCGGCGCTAAATATTTCATTTTTGGTAGGGGCTAATTGCATTCGTCTTTCCGTAAAGGCGTAAAGTTAAGTCTAAATAACCTCAAGTTGGTACGCGAATGAAGTTCGCCCTGGAATAAATTCCGGGCTACGTCGCTCAGGTGGATTAAAATCCACTGATTACCGAATGGCCTTAGCCGCGTATCCAGTGGTTTTCAAACCACTTGAGCGACGTAGCCCGGAATTTATTCCAGGGCGGGCCACCTCGAAGTACCAATCTCAAAGGCAACCGCTTAAGTTGACACGCATGGGGCTGCGCCCTCGCTTTTACCAGCGCCATCAAAGCAACGGAATAAAACGACGAGCCAGAAAGAAGTTTCATGACCCACGACCTGTCGGAAATTGAATATAATTATTTTTGCAAGAAGGTTTTGCAACTGACCGGGCTTGATCTGGCTAATTACAAAGCCGAGCAGACCCAGCGCCGGATGCGAACGGTGATGATGCGCTTCAAAGTGCCGACTTATGGTGCGCTTATTCGCTTGCTTGAGCAGAATACGACAGCCCGACAGGAGTTTCGGGATTTCTTTACCATCAATGTCTCTGAATTTTTTCGTGACCCTGAATTTTTTGAGGAACTGCGTCAGGTCTGGATACCCCGTCTTTTGGATGGACGCAAAGAGACGACCTTGCGTATCTGGAGTGCCGCTTGCTCGATTGGGGCGGAACCCTACAGCCTCGCTATGCTCATGGAACACTATTTTCCCGGTCAGGCTTATCAGATTCTGGCGACGGATATAGACCGCACTGCCCTCGACCAGGCCCGACATGGTGGCCCTTATCCCGAAGCTTACTTCAATCGTCTTCCGATTCAGCTACAGGAGCGCTATTTCCACAAAAAAGATGACGGCTACTATATTGATGCAAAACTTCAAGCCTGGATTAATTTTCGCCCGCACGACCTTCAGCAAGGGCCGTTCGGCCAGCGCTTCGATTTATTGGTTTGCCGCAATATTATTATTTACTTCACGCTCGAAGCCAAGCGCAATCTTTACTATAATCTGGCTCAAAGCTTGCGCCCGCATGGTATTCTCTTTTTAGGCGGCTCGGAATTTATCAATCAGCCGGAACGGTATGGCTTACGTTCGCTCAGTGGCCCGTTCTATGGGGTTAGCCAGACCAGTTCCCTGCAACGTAATCCGGCAAGTAGCTGATTTCAAATAACCACTATTCAAATAAAGCCAAGCCTCTGTGGGAGCGAGCTTCCGCTCGCGATTTGATTTGACCTTTGCCACGAAAATCGCGAGCGGAAGCTCACTCCCACAGCAACTTTGTCCTTATTAAAGCATGTTTTTGGAAGTGGAAGAGTTGGTTTTAACTGGGTCGGCCTTTTGGCCGATTTTTCGTTCCGTGCCATCGAGCAAGCGCTGAATATTGTCGCGGTGTTTCAGAATAATGAGGCCACCAGAAACAATTCCGAAAAAGACATAGCGCCAATCAAGGCCAGTAATAGCCGAGGCCACTAACAACCCCACCGGGGCCAGGGCGCTACCGATTATAGAGGAGAGCGAGACATAGCGAGTAATGAGTAGAATCGGCACGCCAAAAAGAGCGATAAAGACCACCGCCAGGGGCGAAACCGCCAACAATTCGCCCAACCCGGCAGCCGCGCCCCGCCCGCCTGAAAAGCCGATAAAAATAGAATAATCGTGGCCGAGCTGACAGACTACGCCAGCCACCAGCACAGCCCAGGGTGCATATTCAGGGCTAAAGAGCCATTGAGCCAATAATATTGAGGCCGCACCCTTTGCCATATCGAGCAAAAAAACTGCCAGGGCAATTTTCCAGCCCAGCGTACGGAGCGAATTGGTCGAGCCGGTTTTGCCACTTCCATATTGGCGTATATCTACCCCTTTAAAAGTCTTTCCAAGTATCACGCCGCTTGGAAATGCGCCTAAAAGATAGCTTGCCCCAATCAGGAGTATCAGCAATAACCAGTCCATGTGTTTACTCCTCGTCGCGTCCCCGGAAAATTAACCGCAACGGCGTTCCCTCGAACCCGAAATGCAGCCGCAATTTATTTTCCAGGTAACGCTCGTAAGAAAAATGCACCTGTTTGGCATCGTTGACCGAAAAAACAAAAGTCGGCGGCTCAATATCGGCCTGGGTTGCATACAAAATCTTGAGCCACTTGCCCGGCTTGGTCGGCGGATTGTGTTCGGCCACCGCATCCCGAATAACCTTATTGAGCGTAGCAGTGGAGACCCGTTTGCGGCGCTCTTCGGCTACCTGCAAAGCCAAATCCAGCACTTTGTTCACGCGCTGCCCAAATTTGGCCGAAGTAAAGACCATTGGCACCCAGCTTAGAAATTCGAGTTCTTGCCGGATTTTGGCGGTGAACTCCTTCATGGTGTCGCTGTCTTTCTCGACTTTATCCCATTTGTTGACTACTAGCACAATTCCTTTAGCTGCATCCAGGGCATATCCGGCAATATGGGCATCCTGGGCGGTGATTCCTTCGCTGGCATCTACCACCAGTAACACCAGAGTCGAGCGGTTGATGGCGCGCAGCGTTCGCATAACGCTATATTTCTCGATACCCTGCTCAATATGACCGCGCCGCCGGATACCAGCAGTATCAATCAGAGTTATTTGCTTGCCATTCAACTCGATTTCGGTGTCAATCGCATCGCGGGTGGTTCCCGGCACATCCGAAACAATTACTCGTTCCTGCCCCAATATCGAATTGAGCAAGCGACTTTTGCCAACGTTAGGTCGCCCGATAATCGCGATGCGGACGGTATTGACTTCTTCTTCCACCGTTTCAGGTGGCAATTGGTCAACAATTGCATCCAGCAAATCGCCCGTATTAGTGCCGTGATAAGACGAAACTGGAATCGGGTCGCCAATCCCCAGTTCGTAAAATTCGACAGAGTTCTGACGGCGCTCTTCGCTATCGGCCCGGTTTGCTGCCAGAATCACCGGCTTTTTGGTTTTCCGCAATATATCGGCAATTTCGCGGTCACTCCCGGTCAGCCCGGTTTTGGCATCAACCATAAAAACAATCACATCGGCTTCATCAATCGCCGATTGCGCTTGTCCGCGAGTCTGGCGGGTAATCTCGTCGGTCTCAAGCTCTTCCTGCTTGCCAATGTCAAATTCGAGGCCACCCGTATCAATCAAAGTAAAATAGCGCCCGTTCCAATCGGCATCGCCATATAGCCGGTCACGGGTCGTGCCTGGAATATCTTCCACGATGGCTAGTTTTTGACCTACCACCCGGTTAAAGAAAGTTGATTTGCCAACATTAGGTCGGCCCACAATTGCTACTAGCGGTTTAGACAACGCTGCTACACTCCCCACGCTTCTTGTATTAAATTTACTTTTTTAACTTTTGGTTAAAGAAAAAATTTGTTAGAGGCAAATTGCCCTTTATACTTATTACCCTTTGTGAAATGTTGTTGGGGCGCACCAGGCTACTCTACTGGTAGATATTTAATTTCCTTCAATGCAATCAACGCAATCAACACAACAACACCGCACCTTATTATCTATGCTCACTCTATTAAAGTCAAGCTATAAGCTTCTTGTGGGTGAGCGTCAGTTTTTTGCAAAACCCGGACGTGACCCTAGCAGCCTGTCGGAGAAAGGCTTGTTTTGACCAAAACACTACCACTGGTAGTTCATTTCCAGCAAAAAGTGGCTATATATGGTAGCTACTTCGATTACTCCGACAGGCTGCTAGTGCAAAAAAATTGACGCTCACCCGCTTCTTGTCAGAACTTTCGCGTGAGATTTTGAAAGTAGTAACGATTTGCCCAATCGGAGAGCGATACGGCTACCCGACCAGCGAAGAATTTTACGAAGTGAACCCCGACAACGGCAAACTTACGTGGTACAATACTTCGAGCGCAATCGCTTCGAGTATCATCCCGAAAACAAAGGCACAAAGTACGAAGTATTGCTTGGTCTACTCGGTAACAGTTTGCTAAAGCAGAAAGGTTGGCTCTGAGACGGTGACGGAGGAGAATTTAGACCCCGGCGCACGGGCGCTATTGCGGGAACTGGGATTGAGGCCGAGCAAAGGGCTGGGCCAGAATTTTCTGGTAGACCGTAGCGTCCCGCCCAAAATTCTGGCGGCGGCTGACCTTTCGCCCCAGGATAACGTGGTCGAAATTGGGCCGGGGGTGGGGGTTTTGACCTTGCCTCTGGCCCGCACCGTGCAGCATTTAACCGCAGTCGAGCTTGACCGGCGGCTCTACCCGTATCTTCATTCGGCCCTTGCGCCTTATCCAGGGGCGCGGTTGGTTGAGGGCGATGCGCTGGAATTTGACCCGGCAGAATTATCGCCCTCGCCCTATAAGCTGGTGGCGAACATTCCCTATTACATCACCTCGGCGATTTTGCGTCATTTTTTGGAGAGCGAACATCGCCCGGTGCGAATTGTGCTGATGGTGCAGAAGGAAGTGGCCCAGCGCATCGTGGCCCGCCCGCCCGATATGAGCTTGCTGGCGGTCAGCGTGCAGTTTTACGGGCGGCCCAAAATCTGGGCGACTGTTCCGGCGGGCGCGTTCTTCCCGCCGCCCAAAATAGACTCGGCGATTTTGCTTATCGAAACTTACCCGCCCGATGAACAACCCTGTCCCAACGTGGACACGACCCGCTTCTTCGATATTGCGCGGGCCGGATTTGGGCAGAAGCGCAAACAACTTGCCAATTCACTGACGGCTGGACTGAAACTGGATAAAGCACTAATACAAGAAGCTTTGCAACGCGCCGGACTGGATGGGACACGTAGAGCCGAATCGCTTTCGCTAGAAGAATGGGGACAGTTTTACGGGGCTTTGGCTGGGCCACTGGCTAACTTGGCGTGATTTTCCGGGCTGAGGTTGCCGAAGAACTCGATGTCATTTCGCTCAACCTTCTGGACGGTCTGGTAGCCGGGAAAATAGCCCGTTGGTTCAAGCCCAAAATTGCCGAATGCTCCTACAACGCTAGAAGCGCGGCGCGTTAGATAGCTTACCAGCAAAGGCTGGCTGTAATCGTTGCGGCTAAGTAGCCGGAGAGCGGTAAATAACTGAGAGAGCGAAACCCGAAAGAACGGCGGGTCGCAGACTATCAGGCCGTATTCCTCGCCCAACCATTCCGGCTTGTAAATATCGAACTTACGAAAACCGTTTAGCTTTGCGAAGCGCTCATCTATATCCAAAATCCTGACCGAAACGCCCCGACTTTCAAGCTCTTTCCCCAATAACGGCGCACAAATACAGCACGGATTTGGAAAACCCGAAACAAAATCGGCTAAATGCCCAAGCGTTGCCTTATCAAAAAAGTATTGTTCTTTTTCGTGTTTCTCGTACATGATTTAATACTTAGACAATATCCTCAAAAATTTCACTCACCTGACAGGCGAAGCCAGGAAGCAGAGGTGATTGCAAAATATCGCTTTCGCGCAGGGTTTGAACCAGTTCAAGGGTTACATTCTGAGCATCACGCCGAAAAATTTCAACCTGACGTTTGGGCCAGCTAATAATCCAGTATTCGCTCACGTTTCATGCTTGCCAACCTCTTTTTGCTTAACCTCTACAGAAATTTACCTCATAGGACTTTTTGATTATATCACAGGAGGTTTGTTTTTTGGCTTCGAGTTTTTTGGCAAAAAACTCGAAGCCAAAAAACAAGCTACTACTTTGACCAACTCATGTAATACTCGGCCCACTCCGCCGCTTGTGCTTCCGGCGAGATTTTGAGCGGGTGGCGGGTGTCGAGCATCACGGCATACTCGTCGGTTTCGGTCAGGGTTTTGGCCCGCTCGAAAGCTTTAGGGTGCGGGCCATGATGCACTCCCTGCGGATGCCACGTCACCATCGCTGGGCCGATACCGTGACGGCTGAAGAAATTGCCGTCGTGGTAGAAAATCACTTCATCGTAATCAATGTTGCGGTGGTAGAACGGAATTTTGAGGGCTTGCGGGTCGCCCGTTTCGGTTGGACGCGGCACAAACGAGCAAATCACAAAATTTTCGCCTAGCCAGGTAGTATGGACGCTCGGCGGTAGATGCACGCGGTGACTGGCAACCGGGCGATAATCCTTGATATTCAGCTTTAGCGGGGTCAAATCGCCTTGCCAGCCGACCACATCGAGCGGATTGAACGGATAAAACACGCTGGTGTACAGCCCTTCGCGCTTTACCCGAACCTCCCATTCCGGCTTTCCGTCCGGGCCAGGGATGCTGCCAGTCAAATCACCTTCGGCGGCGGCTTTCGCTTCGGGAGTCTCGACTACGCCCATATCAAACTGAGCGTGCCGACCCATCATGCCACGTTCGGCATCGGGCGGACGAATTTCGCCAGCACTTTCGATTAAAAGATAAAACTGGTTGTTCGCCGTTCCATCAGGGGTCATGCGGTAGGTCGTGCCACGTGGAATGACCAGATAGTCGCCGCGCCCGTAATCGAGCGGGCCGTAGTCGCTTTCAAGCTGGCCTGCGCCCTGATGAATGAAATATACGTCGTCTCCATCGGCGTTACGCATATAATACGGCATTGGCCCGGCGGGGCGCACTACTTTCATGGCTACATCATCATTGTAAAGAAACGTCACCGGGTCGCCGAATGGGTCGTCCTGGCGCGAAGTAGCGGCAACGCGCGGCATATCGGCGCAGTTAATCGCGTGCGGCTTGAGCGGGCCTTCGATGCGCGTCCAGCCTGTCGGCGGATGTTTATGATAGAGTTCGGAAACCCGACCATAAAATCCTTCCCGACCATGCTCCTCCTCATAAGTTCCTTCGGGCAGCCCGACGTGAGCTTGTTTGGCAAATTGCCCTTTCTTTAATGGAAACATCTTTGTTCTCCTCAAATCCCTTAGCTTTGAAATTTTTTGTAAAAAATTTCAAAGCTAAGGGGGAAATTTGATAGTAGTCTGGTCTAAATTTGCTTAAAGTGTAGGTTTGTGGCTGGCTTTTGTCAAATGCCATTTTTCAATTATACCTGGGTAGGGTAAAATCTCTGGCTTTGGGAATTTTGCAAAATTCTCAAAGCCAGAGATTTTACCCTACCCACCAAAGTTTTATAAGGCCGTTGCCGAGGCCCGAAACTAATTGTTTCCCTTCGGGGGTGAAGACCAGCGAGGCGGCGGAAGATTTGGGCAAAAGTGTGGTGATTGGCTTGCCGCCGGGGATTTCCCACAGGCGAATCGTTTCGTCCTCCGAGCCGGAAGCCAGCCATTTTCCATCGGGGCTAAAAACTACCGCCCGTACCTCTTCTTTGTGTCCTGCCAGGTTCAATAGCTGTTTGCCACTTTCGACTTCCCAGACCCGCACCGAAGCCTCTTTTGAGCCACTGGCGATAAGCTTACTATCGGGGCTAAACGCCACTGGCAGCACCCAGTTAGTATGCCCACGCAAGATACTAATATTTTTATTAGTAGTCATATCCCAGACGCGCACCGTAAAGTCGAGTGAACCAGAAGCCAGATATTTACCGTTGGCGCTCCAGACCACACTTTCCACCCAGTTGCTATGCCCATTGAGAGTAGCTTTGGGCTGCCCGGTTGCCACATCCCAGAGCCGTAGCGAAGTATCTTTCGAGCCACTGGCAAGCGTCTTTCCATCAGGGCTAAAAACTACTGCCGCCACTTCGTCGGTATGCCCGGTTAGCGTCCGCAATTCTTCGCCCGTCGCTACATCCCATAGCTTGATAGTTTTGTCAATCGAGCCGGAAGCCAGCATTTTCCCATCGGGACTGAAAGCAACCGCCCGTACTTCGCTCTTATGTCCTTTGAGGGTTTTTAGTTCTTGGCGGGTTTGAAAATCCCACAGTTTGATAGTCTTATCCGCCGAAGCCGAAGCCAGCATTTTGCCATCTGGACTGAGCGTTACCATCCACAAGCCGCCGCTATGCCCGCGCAAAGTCGCCAGTTCCTGACCGAAGCTGTAAGTTGGGGTTGGTGAAACTGGAACACGGGTGGCGGTAACACTTGCTGTCGCCGTAGCAGTTGGTGCAGGTGTAGCGCTGGGAATGGGCGTATTAGTGACAGTAACGGTAGTCGGAGTCGGAGCAGGAGGTAAAGCAAGGGTAGGCACTAAGGCGGCAATCGGGGCGCTGGTGCTTGTGGTCGGAGATGGCGCTACCGAAACAGAGGTTGCGCTTGCTTCTGTATCGCAAGCACACAGACAAAGTAATAAAAATGTGGCTAGAATTGAATGACGAGCCTTAACATGCTTCAAGATTTTCTCCCTGGTCTAAAGACCCCTTTCATAAAGCCGGGAAGTGCCGAAATTGGCCTCAGTAGGGGCGAATCGCATACGTCCTTGAACACTGGGCCGAGTCTAAAGGGCGTATGCGATTCGCTCCTACCAAAATACACCTCGAACACTGGGGCCGAGTCTAAAGGGCGTATGCGATTCGCTCCTACCAAAATACACCTCTATCTAAATCGGCACTCCCAAAGGTGCCTGGGTATTGTATCAAGGAATTCACCTTTTTTTCAAGCATCCGCTTCTCGTGGTTAGCTTTTGAAAATTTCATGAAATTTTCAAAAGCTAACCACGAGAAGCTTTGGTTTGAGGAAGCCTCTTGACGGGGCTGTTAAATTAGACTTATGAGAGAGAAAAACAAACAACCACTAGGGGTGCTGGATAGCGGTATCGGCGGCCTGTCAGTAATGCAGGAAATTGTGAAGCTGTTGCCACACGAGGATATTTTGTACTACGCCGATAGCGGGAACTGTCCCTATGGTACGCGCCCGACCCACGAAATAAAGGAACTGACCAGAAGGGTTGCTGCTTTTCTGCTGGAACACGGCGCAAAAGCGCTGGTAGTGGCCTGCAATACGGCGAGTACGGCGGCGGTGGCCGATTTGCGCCAGCGCTGGCCCGACGTACCGATTGTGGGAATGGTTCCGGCGGTTAAACCGGCGGCGGAACAAACCCAAAGCGGGGTTATCGGCGTATTAGCCACCGAAGCGACGGGTCGCGCCCCGGTGTTGCTCGATGTAATTGACCGTTTTGCCAGCGATGTAAAAGTGATAATTGCTGCACCACCCGGTCTGGTCGAGCGAGTCGAGGCGGGCGAAGTAGCCACCCCAGCAACCGCTGCGCTACTGCAAGAGTATTTAGAGCCATTGCTGGCGCGGGGAGTGGACGCGCTGGTGCTGGGTTGTACCCATTTCCCTTTCCTGCGTCCCACCTTGAAAAATTTATTTGGCGAACGGTTGCGCCTGATTGATAGCGGCGAAGCGGTAGCCCGCCAAACCTACCGGGTGTTGGAACAGGCTGGTTTACTCAATTCTCAAACTAAGCTAGGCCGCATCAAATTTTACACTACTGGCAACCCGGCCCAGGTTGCGCCGGTAATTGCCCGCCTCCTTGATTTGAATATTTTGCCCGAAGTTTTGGCGGTAAGGCCTGAAAATAACCAATCTTAGCTCAATCTGCTATAATATTTCCAACTAACATATGAATGTAGTCAAAGTAGAAGGAGTTCCAATTTTGTTTTCGCTTAAAAGATTAGCTCTGTCCAACCAACATCTTAACTTTTTGCTACGCCCGCCCAGGCTTTTGCTGACCGGGCTAATTTTGGCGCTTTCTTTGTTAGGTTGCGGCGATAGCCCACCAACTCCTACCAGCGTACCGCTTGTCAGTAGTGCCACTACTTCGGTAGCCAGTGGTCAGCCGATAACTATTCGCCTGGCAACGGGCGATAGCGGCGATGGCTTGATTCCCTTTAACAAGATAAAAGACGAGTTTGAGAAGGCGAACCCTGACATTAAAATCAAGCTCGAATCCGTAACCGACCCGGATTATTACGGCTCGTTGCTCAACCAGTTTACCAGCGGCAAGGGCGCAGATTTAATCCAGGTTGGCGATGATGCCGTAGCGATGTTTGTTGAGAAAGGCGTGTTCGATAACTTGACCCCCTATATCAGTGGCGCTAACGGCGGGGAAAAACTGGATACCAGCATCTATTTTCCGGGGGTTTATTATACTGGCACTTATCCCTTCAAAAATCGGCCCTACGTCCTGACCAAAGATTATACTTCTATCTGTATCATGTACAACAAAGCCCTGTTTAAGGCGGCAAACCTGCCCGAACCAAACAGCGAATGGACTTGGGAGGATTTTCTGGCGATGGCCCAGAAATTGACCCTTAAAGACGCGACTGGCAAAACGATTCAATACGGGGTACAACTGCCCGGCGCATGGGTGCGCGGCTATGAGGCTATTGCTTTTAGCTTTGGAGCCAAACTTATTTCCGAAGATGGCACGAAATATACCGATTTGCTGGATAGCGATAAAGCGGTGAAAGCCATGCAGTTCTACGTTGACCTTTACCAGAAAGGTTATGCCGCTCCGACAGTTGACATAACAAAATTTCTGGCTGGCAACGACAACTTTAGCCAGGGGACTGCCGCTATGCAAATGGTTGGACATTGGCCTCAATCCACTTATTTGAAGAATCCTAAGCTGGCAGAAAACCTGGGGGTAGTTGGCTTGCCTGCCGGGGCGGTTAAAGCAAACGCGATTGCCTGGGCCGGGTTTGGTATCAATAGCAAAAGCCCGAATAAACAGGCTGCCTGGAAAGTCTTGCGCTATTTTTCTGGGCCGGATGGCGCTAAAACCTGGGTAGATTGGGGCTTGAGTTCGGTGCAGAGTGTAGCTAACTCATCTAAAATTGCTCAGGATAAAATCTGGATTAACCAGGTGCAATATTTCAAGCCGATTACTGCTATCTTTAACCCCTACTGGAACGATGCCGGAAGCCCTGAAATTGCTAACGTCTTGCAAACCGCTCTTACTACCCCTAATGCCGACGTAGCCGCGCTGATGAAAAATGCCGCCGTCACTGCCGAAAGAAAGTTGAAAGAAAAACTGGCTACCGAGCGTGGGATAAAGTGACTATTTTAAGAAATTCGCTACTACTCTTACCGTTGCTGGGTCAAAATTCAGGTTCAGTTAAATTTTTTATATAATCTAAATACCTGCCTGGTTTTAAATTTTATCCTATAACAAAATTTTAATGTCTTTGGTAATGTATTGTCGGTATAATAAATAGGTAGGTAGCAGAGGCAAGGCAGGGGCTGGTTTTGGTTTGTCGCGTAATTAACTAAAAAAGAAATTATCAAATTACCTGTGGTAAAGTGGGTCTCAAAAGGGGAAAGAGTCGTAATGAAAACGAGTCCAATGAAAGTGCTGTTTCGTCGCCAGTGGAAACTGATTTTGGCTGCTGTAGTAGGCGGGCTGGCCCTGGGTATTTTCCTGGGTATTTCGTCGCCATCAATGTATGCTACTTCGGCTTTGATACACGTATCGTTTAGCAGTTCCAATCCACTTGAGGAAGGGCCGGACTACGAAAGCAAATTCATCTTATTTGGCACAATCGAAAAACTAACTGCGTCCGAAGAAGGCGTGCGTGCCATCGCTCTAAAGAATGGGTTGGATGCCAGCAAAATTGATAATGTGGTTAAAAGTATTAAGGTGGAACAGGCTGAAACCTCGGAACTGATTAAAATCAGCGTAGTTGCGCCGAACCCAAAGCAGGCGATTAATATTGCGAATGACCTGGCGGCATTTGCCCGCAGTATGGCTAATAATCGCTGGCTCGACCAATTAAAGGGGATAATCAGTTATACTCAAAAAGACCTTGAAGCAGCCCAGGCTAAAGTAGACGATGCAACTCAGGCTTATGAGACAGCCCGCCAGAAATATACCGACCTGAATGTACAGGCGGTTCAGGCTGTTAAAGATGATTATGACCGCCAAATTAACGAGGCCAATAACCGATTGATTAATGCTCAGGCGGCCCTGACTAAAGCCTCTACCTCTATTCCTAAAGATAATGCCACGGTTAATCTTGCCACCGATCAGGTAGATAAAGCTACTCGCGATTTGGCTAATATTCAACAAGCCGCGCTCGCTCCGATAAGTTTTGACCGCCGGGTGCAACTGGATGATGAAATTAACCGTGCTTCGGGTCGGAGTGATGCGCTAGACCGCTTGAATACGGCTAAGTCTAAGGTAAACGAAATTCAAAACAAGCTTACCACTGCAACGGCTCTACTTGATCAGCCCGATTTACACGCTGCTTCGGTAAGTGTAGTGGAGTCGGCCCGCTACACCGAGAAGCAGGGCGACCTGACTGTTTTCTTCGCGCTGGGCGGGTTGATTTTGGGTTTGGCCTTTGGTGTAGCGCTGGCAATCGCAATTGGTGGCTCAAATCTGGAGCAATACGAGCAGGATGAAATCGCCAAAATTTATCAGCATCCCGTACTAATTTCCGTTCCACTCTATAAAGACTTAGCCCAAAACAAGCGCAAAAAGAAAACGGCTAAACCAAAAGCGGCAAAGGGCGCAACCCAGACCCAGGATGGTAGTACCGTAGCCGCCACTGATAGTGAAGCAGGTGCATTCGCCCACCTATCACGCAATTTTGGTGAGTTAGCGGGCGTGCTAACAGAACGACACGCCGGGCAACTTTCTATCACGCCCGGTCAAACGACACAACTGGCGGCTGCTTATTCAGGTGGTGCGGGAAAATCGAATAGCGCCCTTACCGCTACCCGGGAAGCTTCGGCTTTGCGCTTTCTGGTGGTAACCGGCAATCCTGGCACAGGTAACACCACGCTGGTGAGCAATGTCGGGAAAAATCTGGCCCAAATGGGTTATCGTACTTTACTGGTGGATGGCAATCGCCGCAATCCGCAATTACCAGCTACTTTTGGTCTGGGTGAAGCTGAACAAGAAGGCAGGCTGGATAAATCCAAAGGACAAGATAAGGGAAAGGGACAAGAAAAAGATACCCCGCCAACCGAAAAGAAACTGGGCCAGATTTATAAGACCGATTATCCTGAACTGGATATAATGCCTTACTCTGCTCTGCCTGTCCATCCCGGCAGTGGTGTAGTGCGTCCGGCTGAACTGACTGCTCTGCTCAATTCGCTGGAAAATCAGTATCAGGTAATTTTATGCGATACTCCGGCTTTAAACGTAGCGGCGGACGCAATCGGGTTAGCCCAACATTTCCCGGAAATTCTGTTCATCGTGGATGGTCGCCAACCCAAAGTGGGACAAGATTTGGAGAAGTTGACAAGCCTGACCATTGGCAGCGCCAAAATTGAAGGGCTGGTAATCAATCAGGCTTAGAACCAGTATCATTCAAATAAGGCTAAAGTTGCTGTGGAAGCGAGCTTCCGCTCGCGATTGCTGGCTGTGGTAAGGGTCAAATCGCGAGCGGAAGACCAGCCTACGCTCGCTCCCATAGAGTTTATTTGAATGGTTTTGGGTTTAGGAGGAGAGGAGAAAAAATTGGATACGGCTGAACTAGGTTACACGTCGGCGATGAAGCTGGCGGAGTTGGTGCGCCAGCGTGAGATTTCGCCAGTAGAATTAATTGAGACTTTTTTGAGCCGGATTGAGCAAATTAACCCTCAAATTACGGCTTATTGCACCCCCGCCCCCGAACAGGCCCGCTCTGCCGCCCGCGAAGCTGAAGCAAAACTGGCACGCGGCGAAGAAGTTGGCCCCCTACACGGTGTACCCGTTTCTATCAAAGATTTGACCCTCACTGCCGGAATCCGTACTACCTTCGGTTCACGCATCCACGAAAATAATATACCAACTCAGGATGCTGCGGTTGTCGAAAAGCTCAAGGCGGCGGGCGCGATTATTTTGGGCAAAACCAATACGCCCGAATTTGGCGCGGGCGCTAACACTTTCAACGCTATCTTCGGGCCGAGCCGCAATCCCTGGCGACTGACCCATACGACGGCGGGTTCGAGCGGCGGCGCGGCGGCAGCGTTGGCGACGGGCCTGTGCGCTTTGTCCGAAGGAAGCGACCTGGGCGGGTCGCTCCGAACTCCGGCCAGTTTTTGTAACGTAGTGGGGCTGCGCCCTTCGCTGGGACGGGTGGCCTCGTATCCTTCGCAACGTGTTTGGGACTCGATGGGGGTCAACGGGCCGATGGCGCGGACAGTCGAAGATGTGGCCCTGATGCTTTCGGTTATTGCCGGGCGCGATGACCGTGCGCCCACGAGTGTTCCGGCTAATCCCGCCGAGTTTTTGGAAGCGGTACGCCAGCCCGATATTAAAGGCTGGAAGGTAGCCTGGAGTCCTGATTTGGGCTTCGCCCCGGTAGATGAAGTCGTAATCAATATTTGCAAGCAAGCCGTCGCGGTTTTTAGTAGTGAGCTGGGCTGTGAAGTTGAGGAAGCTTCGCCCGATTTGCACGATGCGCCGGAAATTTCCCAGGTTTTGCGGGCGGCTGGTATGGTGGCGGAACTGGGCGAAGTATTACCCAAATGGCGTGACCAGATGCAGCCAAACTTGGTCTGGAATATCGAGCAAGGCTTTAAGTTAAGCGCGCTGGATGTTGGCAAAGCCCAAATCGCCCGTAGCGCGCTATGGCAACGGGCGCGCCGCTTCTTCGAGAAGTATGATATATTGCTTGTGCCAACGGCAGGGGCGTTGCCTTTCCCGTTTGAAACGATTTCGCCGCCGGTAGTGGGAGGTCGGCAGATGAGCAACTATGTTGAATGGTTGGGCATTACCTATGGCATCACTTTGACTGGCCTGCCCTCTATCAGCGTGCCGTGTGGCTGGAGCGAGGACGGCTTGCCAGTCGGTATCCAGATTGTCGGGCGGCGGCTGGCGGAAGCTTCGATTTTGCGGGCGGCGGCAGCCTTCGAGCAAGCCCGTCCCTGGAATAACCGCCGACCAGCTCTTAGTTAATAAATATACCACGGAGGCACGGAGACACGGAGAAAAGACAGAGAGTTATAAAGTTAGGGGCTTGAATTTAGAGCGCAAAGCAAAGAGGTTGAAATCGCTACTACTAGATTCAAGGATTTAAAAATAATAATTCCTCCGTGTCTCCGTGTCTCTGTGGTGTATTTTAATATCTTGAGTCGAGGAAATATGGATAAGGCTGAGACGTTGCGGTTGTTGGACGCTTATATAAGGATTCCGACGATTTCGAGCGAGATTACGGCGGAGACAGTGAAGGCGACCCAAAATTTCTGGCGCGGTCTGGGTCTTGAGTTTGAATTGCTGTGGGGAGAGGCACCACCGAAAGGTAAAGTCCACAATCCGGCGCTGTTTACTGAAGTGAAAGCTGATAAGCCCAACGCGCCTACTATTCTGCTCTATGGACACTGGGACGTGCAGCCAGTGGGCGAAGTAGCCGATTGGCGCTGGCAGGGGCAGCCCTGTCCGCCGTTCGAGCCGACTTATTTTCTGGATGATACTCTGGTCGGAAGCACGCCGGAACAGGCAATCGCGCAGGTAAGCCACGATAAACTTGAAGAAGTAGTGCTGGTGGCGCGGGGCGCAGCGGATAACAAGGGCCAGCATTTAGCCAATATTTTAGGCGTTTTGCAGGCAAAGGCGGCGGGTCGCTTGCAATGGAACGTCAAAATTATTCTGGACGGCGAAGAAGAAGTCGGTAGCCCCAACCTGGGCGCGATTGTCGAGGCACACGCTGAAAAATTGCAGGCCGATTTTATGGCGGGCAGCGATGGGCCAAAAAGTGACAACCGACCTACTTTGCTGTTGGGAGTGCGCGGCTTGCTGGCGGTAACGGTGTGCGCCCGCAATAGTTCAGGCCGGATGTTACACAGTGGCAACTATGGCAACATTGTGCTAAACCCGGTGTTACCATTGGCTCAATTATTGCAGACTATGACTGAAGCGGTGCAGGAATTGGGCCGGGCAAGTGACACTTTCCGGCAGGAAGTAGAAAAACATTTTGGGGATGCCCCGGTTGCTGACCGCGCCCGTTATACTCCATTTTTAAGGCCCACTCTCAACATCAATTCGTTTTTGACCGAAGGCGCA
>JBBQXW010000106.1:0-20401 GCA_038209275.1 Chloroflexia bacterium
CTGGCAGCACGCACGGCAACATAATCTTTTAGTGCCTGGTCATCTGGGTGCTTCTTTTCAAGCTGTTGTATCCGCTCGATAGCAACCTGATGGTCGTGCAGCGCCCCCAGATGGTCTTGCGCTGAGGTCAATTGCTCGATAAGTTTGTTAGCGGTAGGCGGAAGTGCATCCTGAAAAAATTCAAGAGTGTAGCGCAATCGTTTGCAGGCTACCCGCAAGCGGTGCCAAACCATAATATCACCGGGCAATTTAGTTTCATAGGCCAGTACTTCCTCGTAGCCTTTCCAGATAGCGCTACCGCTAAAGTGCCGTACTAGCATCGGCACGGCTTCATTGGCATCGCTTGGTTGCGGGCGCACGCCCTTCCCCGGCGTACTCAAGAATTTCTCCAGTTTCTTGAGCAAACGGCTAGTTTTTTTCTTATCCAGTGTTGCCAACATTTCAGTGCGTCCGGCTTCGCGCTGGTTGGTAATGGATTGCTTCAAAGGTTCTAGCCCGGCGACTTTATCTTCGGGCAAAGTAGCGGCGTGGCTTTCGAGATGTTCCATAAACACATCGCTATCGCGGGTTTCGCCCAGCGCATTTGCCAGGCTGCGTAGCTTGCGCCGGAAATCCGCCACCCGTTCGGCTTCCCAAACCGTCTCCTCCATCACCTTTAGCCCGGCCCGCAAACGGCGCGTGGCGACCCGCATATCGTGAACGCCCTCCGGGTCGCTTTCTCTCGCCTTGTCTTCACTATGCCGCAATTTTTCCAGGTGCTTCAAAAGCGCGGTGCGACCTGCTTCAGCCAAAGTAGCGGCTGGCTGCATCGGAACTGAATTTGACTTTGCCTTCTGCTCATCCAATTTAGGCACAGTCGTAGTCGCAGTTTCGGCGGCTTCGCTACTTAACTCAACTTCTTTCATACTCTTTCCCCTGTCGTTAAAAAGCACATTGTACCCACAAAACTAAAACTATTCCCCTGAATAGTTTTAGTTGCAACCTGATTATTAGTGTTGGCTAATCCAGCTCCCCCAAACCAGACGACCTTTTTGAACCAATAAATTGTTGCAATTCTTATACCTTAATATACTGCTCGGCTTGCTAAATTACTTTAGTACTCAGTTAAAGTTAGTCCTCCCAGCCCAGCCAGCGCGTTTTTGTTTCAAAGTGACTGCGTCCATAGCCGGAAACGGGAACGGCAGGATAGCCCAGGTAAACAAAGCCCACCAGATGTTCTTCCGGCTCCAATCCAAAAAAAGCTTTGATTTTGGGGTCGTATACCGCATCGCCTGTCCGCCAGATACTGGCAAGCCCTTCTTCCTGAGCTACCAGCAACATATTCTGGATGGCGGCGGAAACTGCCGCATAATTCTCAATATCTACTACTTTTGGCGAAGTTGGCCTGACCGAAGCGACGGCAATGACCACCGGGGCGCGGCGCAACTTGCTACGCTCTTTGTTTAAGGCGGCCTGGGCCTTTTCGCTGCTGGTTTCTTCCATACGGGCGGCTAATCGCTCTGCCATAAGTGCGCCTACTTCATCGAGCGCCTGCCCGCTCATCACAAAAAAGCGCCAGGGTTCGACTTCGTGGTGATTGGGCGCGCAGGTGGCGGCTTCCAGAATTCGTTCTATTTTCTGGCGGGGTGGTCTTTCTGGTTTCATCTTGCCGACGCTGCGACGGGCCTGTATTACATCATAAACCGACATCTGATTTACCTCTCATCTAAATATTAGGGTTTTCTTTTATAGCTGCATTTTAATAAACTAGCTTAAACTATATTATACCGTATTAACGGAGTGAGTGCAGAACTTCTAAGTGGTGAGCGTCAGTTTTTTGAAAACCCCGGACGTGAACGTCCGGGCTAAAAGTAAATAAGCCGAAATTTTTAGCCCGGACGTTCACGTCCGGGGTTGGCTTGACCCTAATGCAAAAAATTGACGCTCACCCTCGTTTGTAAAATTACTTGCAGACTATAATTTCTTTTGCTATACTATGTTCACCTGAAATATGTTAAATAAAGAACTTTGACGGGAAAAATTTATGTTGACGGTAACTTTAGACCATCATAATACCGCGAAGACCAATAGCCAGCAAACTAACCAGCCAATAAGGAGGTTTGGTTAGTTTCTTTTAGCTGTTTTTCGGTAAGTAGAAGCGTTCGCCAGACCTCATAAGGTCTGGCGTTTTTTTGTGTCTTTAATTTTATTCAAGGAGAAACCGATGGAATTCAGTTTTTTTGTGCGAGGGTTGTTGATTGGGCTTTCGGTAGCGGCGCAAGTCGGGCCAATGAGCATTTTGTGTATTCGGCGGACGCTGGCACAAGGGCGCATGGCGGGTTTTATTTCGGGGCTAGGGGTGGCTAGTGCCGATGCGTTATACGGCTCTATTGGCGGATTTGGCCTGACCTTTATTTCGAGCTTTCTGGTCACTCAACAATTCTGGTTGCGGCTTATTGGCGGACTGTTTTTGTGCTACCTGGGCATCACTACCTGGCTGGCTAAACCTGCCGAACGCGCCGCAAGTGCTGAACGAAAAACTGGTATCGTCGGCCTCTACGCCTCAACTTTCTTTTTGACTCTGACCAATCCGCTTACCATTCTCTCGTTCGTCGCAATTCTAGCTGGATTGGGGCTAGGCAGCACGGGCGGCGATTATTGGCTGGCCTCTATCCTGATACTCGGCGTTTTTATCGGTTCAATGCTCTGGTGGCTAATTCTGACTACCGGGGTTAGCGCCTTCAAAACCAGATTTACGCCGCGTGCTTTGGGCTGGGTAAACCGGGCTTCGGGCGTGATTATTTTTGCGTTTGGGATAGTAGCGTTGGTTGGGCTAATTTTCTAGCTGATTTTGGGCTGCCAAACTGATTTAAACTCATTACCATTAAACAAGCGGCTGTGGGAGCGAGCTTCTGCTCGCGATTGTATCCTGTTATCACCTAAAATCGCGAGCGGAAACTCGCTCCCACAGAAGTTTGGTTTCATTTAAAGCGTATTGCTTTTAAGAAACGAGTTCTAGCGCTGCGCCAGTACGTTCCTGCTTTAGGAGCGCCTGTTTGCGTTCCAGACCCCAGCGATAGCCGCCCAGCGTGCCATCTTCGCGCACCACCCGGTGACAGGGAATAACCAGCGCAACCGGGTTGGTGGCACAGGCGCGGGCGACGGCACGAGTGGCTTTTGGCTCACCGATAGCTTTAGCGACCTGGCTGTAGGAGCGGGTGGTGCCGTAGGGAATGGTTTGTAGTTCCTGCCAGACCTTTAACTGGAAGGGCGTATACGAAATAGCCAACGGCAAGTTAAGCTGTGGTTCGCGCCCATCCAGGTACTTTAGCAGCGTCTCGACCCACTCGCTCAGGGCAGCATCATCGCGCTGAAAGCTGGCTTTGGGATATTCGATACGCAGGGCCGCTTCCAGGGTAGCGGGGTCGTCGCCCAGGCTGGCGGCACAAATCCCCTGCTCGGTAGCCGCAACCAGCAAATAGCCCAGATGACATTTTACGGTACTAAAATTAATAAACATTCCACTTCCTCCCTTTCGGTAAGCCGCCGGGGTCATGCCCAGTTGGGCTTGCGCCCGCTCGTAAAGGCGACTGCTTGAACCGTAGCCAACTTCATGTAGCGCCGTAGTCACGGCCTGACCTTCTTTTAGCCGGGCCTTTAACTGATTAAGTCGGTACGCTTCCACGTATTGGCGTGGCGTAATTCCCATTACTTTTTTAAAAACGCGCTGCAAATGGTGTGGGCTGAGGTTTAGTTCCGCTCCTAACGAATTCAGCGTAAGTAAGCCTTCCAGATTTTCTTCGATATACTGGCAAATCCGTTGCACCAGTTCCAGATGCTGCTCATTTTCTTTGCGATTATTCGGATTATCTGTATTGATAGCTGCTACCCCATCCCCAGCTTTATCTATATTGTCCATAAATATAATTAACTCCTTGCTTTTTTTCGGCCCACCTGATTAACTCTTGCAACTACAGTTTAGGCTAAAAAACCCGGTAAGTCTATCCGATTCTTGCTTAATGCAACCCGTTATCTACAGCAAGTTGCAGAAAAAACGAGTCTGAGTTTAGCGTAGGGGCGCATCGCATACGCCCTTGAAGGCTGCGTCAGGTCAAAAAGGGCGTATGCGATTCGTCCCTACCAATGGCTAATTTGTTTGCGATTTGCTATATATAGTATGCCAGATTCGAGCAACCTGGCTTAATATCTGGAGTACCGTGATGCTTCCCTGGGCCTGACCCTTTTCAAAATCTCCCTCTATCTGGGCCATCTGGTTCGTCACGTGGGCAAAACAGATAATATTTTTCTTTTTGGCACTTGCCAGGGCGTATAAGGCGGCAGCTTCCATTTCCACTGCTACGATGCCCTTTTCTCGCGCTGCGGCAATCGCTTGTTCGGTTTCGCGAAACGGGGCATCGGTAGTCCAGCTTGCTCCAATTTTAAGCGAAATTGTTGTTTTGTCCCAGCCTTCGGCTAGTGCCTCTTTCCATTCTGATGCAAGAAAGCTATAGGGCGCAGGCGGCAAATAGTGATAACTGGTTCCTTCATCCCGTAGGGCTTTATCTATTAATACCACATAGGGTGGTTGGCCCATTAGTGCAATCTGCCCGGCAGAGGTAATGCTAATTAGCACCTGACAACCCGAAGCGAATAATTCCTCGGCGACCAGCACCGCAAAAGAAGCCCCCACCACTCGCCCCACCACGCCATACTCCATTTCTTGGTGTACAAAAGTATCCAGCGTGGTGTGATAGCAAGCCCAAGTGGGATGGGGCTGTGAAAGCCCACTATGCTGAAGATACTCAACCAAATCTCCATCCGGGTCAAGCACACAGATGGCTGGCACTTGCCCCAGCGCCAACCCTTTCTGGCGACGAGCCTCACGCAGCAAATTTTCGGCGGTAAAAACCGAAGGCGCATCATAATATTTATCGGCTAAAATAGGAATCTCCTGACTATCAGGTGAGTGCGGGTCATTCATTGCGCTAAACTACCTCCAGTACTAAGCCTTACCTATATTTAAACCCGGCCATGAATGACTGGGCTAAAAACAAGTTCATTTCTTAGCTCGGTCATTCATGGCCGGGAAATTGAACTCTAACCTGAGTTGTGGGTAAGAGTCAAAATGACAGGGTCGAGTGAACATCCTCAAAAACCAAGAAGGCCGAGCAACCCGCTCGGCCTTCTTGGTCTTTTATCTACACAGTTCTCCGATTATAACTCAAAACTCAAAACTCGCCCCGCAGGGGTGGTCTTCGACCAAAACTCAAAACTCCTAAACCACGTTCGCCTCGCGCTCGTCATCTTTTACTGGCGCGTCTTTTTTGAAATCGTAACCTTTCGGGCCGATTTCGGTTGGGGCGGGAAGAGTTTTGGTTTCCTCGCCTTCATTAAGTTTGCCGCTACCGCGCAAATCAATTGCATTGCCCACGAAAGGCCGCAACGCAAACATATTGATGCCCGCACCGTCCTCACTAACGCTCTCGAAGATTTGATCCATTTCTTCACCGCTCATCACTTCTTTTTCCAGCAGAATATCCGAAATGGCAATAAGCTGAAGATTGTAGCGGGTCAAAGTCTGACGGGCGCGCATCAAGGCTTTTTGCACCAGCGCGCTAACTTCCTGATCAATTTCGTAGGCCAAGGTATTGCTGCAATTGGTGCCGCCGCCTTGCTGCTGACTACCGAAATTAATCGGGCCGAGCTTGCTCATACCATATTCGCAGACCATCGCACGGGCAATCTGGCTGACGCGCTCAATATCATTGCTGGGGCCAGTGGTGACTTCGCCAAACATCAATTCTTCGGCGGCGTGTCCGCCCAGCGCGAAAGCCATATAATCTTCCAGCTGGGTGCGCGTCCAGAGCGTGCGGTCTTCGCCCGCCCCAATCCGGGTATAGCCACCCATCTTGCCACGCGCTATAATCGAAATTTTCTGCACCGGGTCTACCGTACCGACCATACGGGCAACCAGCGCGTGACCAACTTCGTGATAAGCCGTAATCGCCTTCTCACGGTCGCTAATCAGACGGCTCTTGCGTTCTGGCCCGGCAATTACCCGGTCAATCGCTTCTTCCATTTCGAGCAGACCAATCGCCTTTTTGTTGCGGCGGGCGCTCAAAATAGCCGCTTCATTGAGCAAATTAGCCAAATCCGCGCCGCTAAAGCCGGGGGTTTGTTTGGCAATTATCTCCAACTCTACTTCTGGCTCAATCGGCTTGTTGCGCGCGTGTACCTTCAAAATCTGGGTGCGACCCACAAAATCGGGGTTATCTACTGTCACCTGGCGGTCAAAGCGACCAGGGCGGAGGAAAGCCGGGTCTAGCACATCTACCCGGTTGGTCGCAGCTAATACAATTACGTTGGTGTTGCTATCGAAGCCGTCCATCTCGACCAGAATCTGATTCAGGGTCTGTTCGCGCTCTTCGGTGCCGCCGCCCGCTCGTGCGCCGCGCTTGCGCCCAACTGCGTCTACTTCGTCAATAAAGATAATACAGGGAGCCATTTTTTTGGCCCGCTCAAACAAATCGCGTACCCGCGCCGCACCCACGCCGACGTACATTTCAACGAACTCGCTGCCACTGATGCTGATAAAAGGCACATTCGCCTCGCCAGCGACGGCTTTTGCCAGCAAGGTTTTGCCAGTACCGGGAGGGCCAACCAGCAGTACCCCTTTAGGAATACGCGCCCCCAACAAGGCAAACTTTTCGGAATGTTTCAGGAATTCGACTACTTCTTCCAGTTCTTGCTTGGCTTCATCTGCGCCTGCTACATCTTTGAAGGTAACTCCCACCCGTTGTGGAATTACCAACTTGCCATTGCTCTTGCCAAAAGCGGTAGCTGCACCGCCCAGACCACGTCCGCCTCTGCTGCCACCCTCTTTGCGAGAGCGATAATAGATAAAGGCCAGCGCAACGAGGGTTAGCATAGGAATTATCAGGAATATATTGCGCCATCGGTCAGCCCCGTTTGTGTCGTTCTCAATTTGCGGAAAGTTCTCGACGCTAACACCAGCATTATCTAAAATCTCGTCCAGCTTGGCCCGCCCTGCCGGGTAGGTACTGATATAACGATTAGACTCTTTCTTGGAAATAATAATAACTTGGTGATTGTTGGGGTTGGTCTGAAGGGTGGCAATTTCGCCATTCTCGGCCTTCTTAACTACTTCGCCCCAGGTGATACGTGTGGGCTGCGGCCCGAATCCGCTTACAAAATAAATAATCAGCGAAACTACAATGATAACTACGCCGCTAATCCAGGTTTTTCTGCTCATAAACTAAATTCTACCTTTGGTTTGAAAAATAAAAAGAAATGTCTTACTGCTTTTATCTTACCACCAGAACCTAACGAGAAACATTAAGGTCGGCTTAAATTGTGTTTATTTTAACGTTACTTTGCATTAAGTTATTGCGATTGTTGTGTTTAACAAATTGCTGCCCGAATAGACTGTCTTTTTAAGTATAAAGTCGTTCGGCTAGAAACACGACTGACCTTTTGACGCAGGTTTACTAAGACCTTTGACGGATAAGCGGCAAACAAGTCTGCCGGAAAATTCAACATAGCAAAAGTATAACCTAATACTTTCTATAACATAAAGCATTATAGTTCAAAAGTTTGAAAAAGGCGTGAAGAAGTTATGAATTTTTGGGCGTGGCGCGAAACTAGATTTGCCAGTCGGAGTGGCTTTCATCCAGCTTGCCGTTTTTGACATGCCGGGCGGCTTCCAGGGCAGTCGAGAGATAGGCGCGAGCATTGGCAAGATTCGACCAGATGTAATTGGCTTCAGGGGTATTGTTTATGCTAAGTCGGAGCGCCAGTTCATTGACTTCGGCGTGTAGCCGGGCTAATTCCTGGCAAATTTGTTGCTTGGTGGGGGTATTCTTGGTCAAATTTTCCATTGTGGATTACCTCTCTTCCTTAAATTGACAAATTTGATTGACTTACTTATTATCATAAAACTTTTGCCGCTAAATGTCAAGCATAATTAAGAATAGGTAGAAACTAACCTCCTTTAAAATTTTTTAATATGGACTATTGACTTAACGTAAAAGATATGGTAAAACCCTTATGTGTTGTATTTAGCAGAGCGTGCAGCATTTTTGAGCTTACTAAAGCTTATATCTTACTCTTAAAAATTTATTTTCTGCAACTTCATGGACAGTCTGGTCGGTGCAGGGTACTGACTAGCTTAACCCGCCCATTTCTTTACCGTGGGCGCGTATGTTCGACTTTTTGGAGGGTTTCACTCAACATGAGCAATATTTGCGTAATTGGCACCGGCTATGTCGGCCTCGTCACTGGAACGTGTTTTTCAGATTTAGGTAACGTTGTCACCTGCCTTGATATTGACCAGAATAAAATCGAAGGCTTAAAAAACGGCATTCTACCGATTTATGAGCCTGGTTTGGAAGAACTGGTCAAACGCAATTTTGAAGCGGGACGTTTGCGCTTTACCATTTCCTATGACGAAGCGATGAAGAATGCCGAGTTTGTTTTTATTGCTGTCGGCACGCCGCAAGGTGAAGATGGCGGAGCCGACCTGCGTTACGTTGAAACGGCGGCAGAAACGCTGGCCCATCACATCAAAGGCCATGTCACGATTATTAACAAAAGCACTGTACCAATCGGAACGGGCGACTGGGTATTCGGGATTGTTGACCGCAGTTTGAACGGCAACCGGGTACAGGCTTCTTTCTCGGTGGTTTCTAATCCCGAATTTTTGCGGGAAGGCTCGGCTCTGGCTGATTTCCAGCACCCCGACCGGGTAGTATTAGGTTCGACTGACCGGGCAGCCGCCGAAAAAGTGGCCGAACTTTATGCCCCGCTCAAAGCACCGACGATTATTACTGACCTGCGTACCGCCGAGATGATTAAATATGCTTCCAACGCTATTTTAGCTACTCGCATCAGTTTTATCAATGAAATTTCCCAAATCTGCGATGCGCTGGGCGCGGACGTGAAAGTAGTAGCCGAAGGAATGGGCTACGACAAGCGCATTGGGCCACAGTTCTTGCAGGCAGGCATTGGCTACGGCGGTAGCTGTTTCCCCAAAGATGTAAAGGCATTAGCGCACATGGCCGAAACTTCTAATTGCCACCCGCAGCTTTTGTTGGCGGTAATGGACATCAACCAGGATGCACGCCGTTTCTTCCTCCAGAAAATTGAGCGCACGCTGGGTAGCGTGACAGGCCGCAAAATTGGCGTGTGGGGTCTGGCCTTCAAACCGAACACCGACGATATGCGCGAGGCCGCTTCGGTGGATATTATTTCGGCGCTGGTACGCAAGGGCGCGGAAGTACGGGTTTACGACCCGGTGGCGATGAAAGTCGCCAAGCGTTTGCTGCCCGGCGCAGTTGAGTTTTGCAACGACCCTTACGAAGTAGCGGTTGAGGCCGATGCGGTGTTGTTGCTGACCGAGTGGAACGAGTTCAAAGGGCTGGATTTCGAGCGGGTACGCAATTCGATGACCCAATCTTTCCTGTTCGATGGTCGCAATTTGTACGACCCCGAAGAAATGACCCGATTAGGCTTTCAGTATCGCTCGGTTGGTCGTCCCCATGGCGATACCAATCATCATTCGCCCCTGGTTGGCCCGCTCATGGGCAACCTCAGCCACACTAACTAAAACTGAGGAACGAGGAACGAGGACGGAGAAATTAATTTCTCCGTCCTCATTCCTCGTTCCTCATTACCTAAATCGCGGGGGTTTGTTTATGCCATTCGGTAGCTTGCTCGTAGGCGTGGGCAACCCGTAAGACTTTTTCTTCGCCCAGCACCGGGCCAAGTATTTGCAAACCAACCGGCAAGCCATCCGAGAAGCCGCAAGGAATTGAGATGCCCGGTACACCCGCCATGTTGCCTGGAATAGTTAATACGTCGTTCAGGTACATCGCCAATGGGTCGTTTATTTTTGCGGCAATTTTAAAAGCTACCGTAGGCGAAGTAGCCGACACGATTGCGTCAAACTTCTCAAATACTTTATCAAAGTCGTTCTTAATCATGGTGCGAACTTTTTGGGCTTTGATATAGTAAGCGTCATAATAACCACTACTCAGGGCATAGGTGCCAATCATAATGCGGCGCTTGACTTCTGCCCCAAAGCCTGCGTCGCGGGTACGGAAGAAACCTTCCAACATCGTTTTGGCTTCCAGTTCGCTCATACCGTACTTAACGCCATCGTAGCGGGCCAGGTTTGCGCTGGCTTCGGCGGGCGCGGTAATATAATAGGTGCTGACAGCGTATTTGGTGTGCGGCATCGAAACTTCTTCCACTTCCGCCCCTAATTCTTCCAGTTTTTTGACGGCAGCTCGCACCGCCTGTTCTACCCCTGGCTCCATACCTTCCACAAAATATTCTTTTGGCAGGGCCAACCGAATACCCTTCAGGTCGGGAATGAGCGCTTGGGTATAATCGGGGACGGGCGCATTAATGCAGGTGCTGTCCTTTTCGTCGTGTCCGGCGATAGTATTTAGCACAATTGCACAATCTTCGACGGTGCGGGTAAAAGGCCCAACTGTATCGAGCGAACTGGCGAAGGCAATCAGGCCATAGCGCGAAACCCGTCCATAGGTGGGCTTTAGGCCAACCACACCGCATAGTGCCGCCGGTTGCCGAATCGACCCTCCCGTATCCGAGCCGAGCGCAAAGAACCCTTCGCGGGCCGCTACCGCCGCGCTACTACCGCCACTCGAACCACCCGGCACAGTATCCAAATCCCAGGGGTTATGCGTGACGAAATAGCCGCTATTTTCGGTGGAAGAACCCATCGCGAACTCGTCCATATTGGTTTTGCCCAGCATAATCGCCCCGGCTTGCCTGAGCTTCTGGATTACCGTTGCATCGTAAACCGGCACAAAATTCTCCAGAATTTTCGAGCCGCAGGTGGTGCGTACCTCTCGCGTCGAAAAGACATCCTTGATAGCCATCGGAATGCCAGTTAGCGGATTGCTAACTTCGCCTTGCAGCGCGGCATCGGCTTCATCGGCCTGTTTCAGGGCCAGTTCAGCTGTAACGGTCAAGTAAGATTTAACTTTATCGTCTATTGCCTCAATCCGGCGCAAATGCGCTTCGGTCAATTCGCGGCTCGATACTTCGTGTTTTCGCAGCTTTTCGGAGGCTTCTTTGATAGTCAGGTCGTAGAGTTCCAAAACCGAGTCTCTCCTTAATTTACTTTTCAAAAATAGGTTTTACCCGGAAATAATCATCTTCGCGTAACGGCGCGTTCGCCATTACCTCTGACGTGGGTAAAGAAGGGCGCACTTCATCGGGCCGCATCAAATTTTGTACCGAAATTACCTGGGCGGTTGGCGGGATATGGCTGGTATCCAGTTCGTTGAGTAACTCGAAATATTCAATAATCGGGGCTAGTTCGTCTCGCATCCGCTCTTTTTCGGCCTCGTTCAGGCCAAGTCGGGCCAGGTTCGCAACATCTTCTACTACTTTCAGGTCGAGTTTCATTCCCCTAATTTGCTCCTTCTATAAAAAATGCCTGCTGGCAAGCAATTTTACTTACCTGAGCAGTTAACCTCGGCCCAATTATAACATTTTAATCGCCCGGTGTCAGCCTGACCCGCGCTCCTGGGTGTGTGTCAATTTTTTGCAAAACCCGGACGTGAACGTCCGGGTTGGCTTGATACTGGTGCAAAAAATTGACGCTCACCCCGCGCTCCTACCTATAAAATCGGTGTAAGAGGGGGCTGCGCCCTCGATTTTTTGAGCGGTGGTAAGGGTAAAATCGAGGGCGCAGCCCCCTCCTACAGACGTTATTTGAATGGTATTGGATTAAAGCAAAGCCTGGTACTTTAGCTTTTGTCATGGAGGCGGCGTTCGAGTTTGTAGCCAAAACGCGGAACGGTGATAATGTAGGTAGGCTGTCCAGCTTTCTGAGCGGGTTCGATTTTCTTACGCAGCCGTGAAATCATTTGGGCAAGAGCTTCTTCGCTGGCATCCAGAAAAGTAGAAACGCCATAGACCACTTGAAGTAGTTCATCTTTACTGATAGCGCGACCAGCATTGTGATACAGGTATTCGAGCAAGGCGTATTCCTGACCGATTGGCCCTGGCTCTACCAGTTGACCATCCCGCCAGACCTGACGACGTGACGAGTCAAGAAACAGCCCCCGTTCGCCGGGGCGAACTTGCGAAGAACTCAGTGACGCTTCTTCCACTATAATTTCTGCTTCGGTGGCCCTATAAGCGGCTTGCTCCTGCTGCAAACCGGCCTGTAATTTTTGGTAAGCTCGTTCCAATTCTTCGCGACGGAGTGGGCCATTTATTTCCGGCCCATTGCAATGCTCGATTATAAAAAGTTCGGCCAGCCGCAAGAGGTTACGCGGCGAGCCTTCCGCCATGCGGCTAATTTCTTCGTCCACCTCATTGGCAAAACCAACCTCGCAGAAAGGGGCAAGGCTACTAAGCTGGTTTGCACTGCTGTAGGCCAGCATCCGATTGTGCAGGAAATTAACCAGTTGCTCGGTTGTCCACTGAATCTGATAGCGGGTCAGGCGGTCAGGGCGTATATCGTGACTATTAAAGAGCAGGGAAGCAACTTCGTCGGGCAGAAAAAATTTAAACGCTAGACCAGGAATTTCCATCAAGCGCAAATCGGCAACCAAAGAACGGAGCAACTCGGCTCCGGCAGCAGGGTCGGCGGCAGTTTCGGGCAACTCATCTACCCGGTCTACCAGTAAATAGACCGCCTGCAAGCCACTCAATCGGGTCAAGCGGGCAATATCCTCGATTAGATTCAGGCTCAAAGGCGGGAGTGGCCCATCAAAGGCGGTGGCCTGCCCCAGCAATTCCAGCCAGGGGCGGATGCGCCCCACCTTAGCCTCATCGAGCAAAGCAGCCAGAGTATGAGCGCGCACGGCTTCAATGAAAGATTGGCTGTTCAAAACTTGTTCGTTTATATTAACCCGGCGCAAGGTTTCATCTAGCCGAAAAGGGTCGTTCAAATCGGTGTAGCCGGAAATGAGCGCGCTCAGGCGATAGCGCCCACCGTAACCCAATCCTTCGATGCGTTCCGGCTGTTCGCGCAAAAAATTTAATAATGCCAGACAGCAGATGTTCACAATACAATGGAGATGGGCCTGGTGCAAACTTTCTTTGCTCTCGCCACGCTGGGCTGCCAGCACTCGCCCGAAATTGGTGTAATTCCCGGCTAAAATTTTGCCCGATAGCCGTCCGCGCTGACATTCGTATTCGACCATCAAGCGACTGGCACTTTTGCCAAAGCCACGCCGCGCTGCCAGCACTGCTGACCGAGGCTGATAAATATCCCCCAAAATTTGCTCTACCCAGACGGCCCGCACAAAATAATCTACTACCCGGCTCTGGTCGCTTGCCGCTTCAAAATCGGCTTCTTTGGAAGCAAACGGATTGCTATCAAAGCCGTGACTTAGTAGCCAAAAATCGAGTGCGCGCTCTTCTAACATATTCGTATTTGACCCCTTTTTATAAGTTTCTAACAAAACCTTACTCCCTCTATTTTACAACGTTTGACAAGCCTTGTGGTAGTATTTAAGTACCAACTTTATTAATAAATTTTAGCCTTGATTATAAACCAGCTTTATGCTACTATTCTAAGTAGCAAAACGGGGACTTTTTTAGAAATCAAACTACTTACTTAAGGTGTACCGTTAACTACTCTGAGAGGATTCAGCATGGGGCGGTCTGAAGAAGGCAACAGTTTTCGATTAGTCGGTAGAGAAGCCCAAATCAGCCTGATTAAAGAGCGACTGGCGACCCTGTGGCAGGAAGATAAGCACGTTCCTGCGCCTCTGTTACTCCATTTTCACGGAATGCGCGGCATCGGAAAAACCGACTTACTGCGGGCAGTCGAAGCCGAAATGCAAACCAACCCGCCCGGCTCTGGGCTGATTACTTTATTTATCGCCACCTCACCGTCCAATAAAGCTACTAACCAAAATGAAATCAGTCAGTTTCACTCATTGGAAGAAATTGATGCTTTTTTCATAGAGTTTTACCGACAATTTCAGCAGACCACCGAGAGTAATACGCCAAAATATAAATTGACCGAATATGAGCAATTGCTGGCTAACCGCCCCTATTTAAAGGACGAAGAGGGGCTGTGGTTACGCGCTAAAACCCTTGCAAGCGATTTGCTGCATCTACACCGTGAGGCGGGCTTGCGTCTGTTATTGCTGGAAGATAACGCCCCACCAAAAGTATTTCAGTGGCTCAGTAAGTTTCTTTATAAAGATTTACTGGTTGAACATGCCCTATGCGTGGTTGCAACTGGTTATGCCGCCCCGGTAGTCTCGACCCTGAGCCTGGTGCAATATTTCAAAAGTCAAGCGTTGCCCCCCTTGAAAGCAGAAGAAATGCGGTTGGCCCTCAACCCCTATGGTTTTTCTTTAGCCCTGGAAGACCAACTAATTGAACTGGCGGCGGGCCACCCGGCCAGTTTGCAGGAAGGCACAAACAAGGTAGTTTCAATTCGGGCCGGAAAAGTGCCAGAGCTGTTTGATAGCATTGGCGCACTTAATCCGGCGGGATTGGCCCAGGTAGCCGGAAAGATGGCCGAAGCTTTGCTACAGGATATTCCGGCGACTCTGGCACGCTGCTGCCGCCTGATTGCCTCGCTCCGCTCGTTCCGCTACGATACGCTGGCGGCTTTACTGCCCGGTTTGATGCCCGATGACCCCCGCTACGGACAGGCCGGAGTAGTAGATTTTATGCTGTTGGGCAAAGAACTGAATGACCGCATAGATTTTATCGAATCGGATAAAACTTATGTGATGAATCCAACCGCGCGGGCGGTTTTAGCGAACGCCTTGAAATATGAAAATATAGCGCTGTTCAAAAAGGTTAATAACGAGGCTGCCAATTATTACACCGCTTTAGCCGAACGTCTGGAAAAGCCGGAGCAGCGCGCCGAGGCTATTCTGGAAGAACTGTATCACCGTCTGTTGCTGGCTTACCTCGATATAGACCAGGAGCAGCGCAGTCATAGCCAGGTATTAAGTCACATTACCGGGCTACTGCAACAACGGCTACCGTTATTGGCCGGGCCAGAGGGTATCCGTCGTCTGGCGATGCTATTAGAAAATGATTTGGATTTCAAACGCCGCTTTGCCAATGAAATGGACGGTTTGGTACATATAATCTACGAAATCAAGCTTTCGGTAAGTGGTAGCGTTAGTAAGCCAGATGCCAATTTTCGGATTACATCTGGCTTAGGCCGCGAACGGTTTTCCGGCGGCGAAGCACGAAACTGGTAAATTTTTTAGGGGTCAGGAGTCTATCATGCTAGATACACCTTTTTCGGGGGTAATACGTCTCGACCTGATTGGTCGAGAGAAGGAAAAGGAAATAATTAACCAGGCTCTGGGCCAAAAGCAACGGCTGCGAGTACTTTATTTTAAAGGATTGGGCGGAATTGGCAAAACTTCGCTACTGCAATATATTAGCCGATTTTTCAGCCAGGATACTAGCCCGGATTATCTCTACACTGGTCTGATTGACCTTTACGACTACGATAACCACAGCCCCAGCAACCTCGAAGGGGTTATTCTCAATGGGTTGATGCAAGATTTAGCCCGACCCCGCAGCACCCCGCTACCCTACTATATGCGCTCGGCTATTCTGGATTATCAGCGCCGCAGTAAGGAACTGGAAGAGCGCCGCTTTGCCCTGCCCAGCATCGGCGAACTGGTAGAGCGCGAACGGCAGGCACTGAGCCAGTATTTTATAAAGACCTACCAGCAGATTGAGAAAGTTTGTCGCCCGGTTATTTGCTTCGATACGATTGAATTGCTTCAGCACGAAACTGATACAGTACAGCGCAAGTTTCCCGAATTGCTGGACGAAAATATTTCGGTCAAGAACTGGCTCTGCGAAACCATTTCGCAAATGTCCAATTCGGTAATAGTGCTGGCCGGACGACCCGAAACTGAGCCGGACAAGCAGTTGTGGCTGGAAACGGTCTTGCGCGAAACCTTGCGAACGCATCAGCACCAACTTGGCCCGCTCGAAGAAACCCTAGAGGTGGTTGACCTGGAAGGGCTGCAATCGCCTGAAATTTCCACCTATTTGATGCAAGTCCGGGCCGATTTCTTTGAAGATGAACCGCCCGCCCCCGAAAGCCTTTATATTCAAAACGTGACTACGCTAACTGGCGGCAAGCCGATTATGCTGGGCTGGTTCGCCGAATTGTGCGACCAATTGCCCTGGACGCATATCGGTACAATGTCGCAACAAGAAGTAACCGCGCTGGTTGAGCCATTCGAGGAAGATATTATCGGGCAAATTCAAAGCGGACGCGGTTTGGACGATAACGAACGCGAAGCACGCCGGGCCATCGAGTTTTTAATCTGGGCGCGCAAAGGTTTGCAGGCCGATATGCTGGCTTTTATGCTTCAACGCAGTTCTAGCGAGCCAGAGCGCTATACTTCGGAGGTTTGCCAGGGCTATCTTGACCGATTGCGCGACCTTTCGTTTGTGAAGGTACGCGAGTCGCGCCAGTTATTCTTCTTGCACGATGAGATTTATCGTATTTTGTCTTCGTCCCAGCGTGGTTCGCAGGCCAGCGAAGAAATTTATAGTCTGCTCTATAAATATTACACTTCTGAACTGGAAAGTAATGTACGGCAAGATGCCGAATTGCGGGCCAAACCAGAATGGTACGGCGATTTTCAATTGCTGGATAACGCTTTGCATTTGCAGCAGCAACGCCAGAAACATCTGACCGAGCGATTTTATTATTTGCTTTGCCTGGATTTGCGGGCTGGTTACGATATGTATTGCCGCCTGACCGATATTGCTATCGCCGATAGTCAATTCGAGATGGATGAGCGGATGCGCGATGAGTTTTTGCGCTTGCTCGATGAAGGTAAAGCTTGGCGACGGCACGTCCTGACCGAACGCGATGTGCCGCCCGCGCTGCTGGAACGCGACGATGCGTTGCGCTGGCTCAAACGCCTCAGCGCCCAGGGTCGCAGCCATACTCCCAAAGCCCGTCGCCTGGAAGCGGCCCTCCGTCCACAGGAGAGTTCCAAGTTCCAAGTTCCAAGTTCCAAGTTGGAAGAAGGCACAACCACCGATAGCGAAGATGGATCAATCGTAAATCGTAAATCGCAAATCGTCAATTTCGAGCATCTGGACGACCCGTTCTTTCAGACCGATTTGCTGATGACGGTCTGGCAAAGTTCGGTGTTGCGGACACGCGGCAGCGAGGAATTGATTGACCAATTGCAAACAGCGATTGACCAATTGGAGAGCGGAGAGACCAAAGGGATTCAGTTTCTTGCGCCAATTGGCGATTTGTCGTTTGTAACTTATCGAGAGTGGCTTTATTACAGTTTGCTGGGGCAAGCCTACAATAATTTGGGCTACACCTACCGTTTGCGCCGCCACCTGCCCAACGCGGAACAGGCTTACCGCCGCGCTCTGCCGTATCTCAATCAGGTCAGCCAGATGGAGACTCAACGCGCCGACACTATGAACAATCTGGCGTATGTCTATCGGTTGCAGGGCAAGCTAATCGAGGCCAGTATTCTGTGCGCCGATGCCTTGCGGCAGCGCGAATGGATGGGCCATAGCTACTTTATTGCCCTCAGTCGCAATACACTGGGCCTGATTTATCTCAGTCAAGACCGCTATGATTGGGCTTTGCGCGAATGTTTGATTGCCCGCAAGCTGATGGAGCGGGCGGCAGGGCCAAACTCCAACCGGGGCGCAGGGTTGGTCTATATCGCGCTGGGCAAAATCTTGCGCCGCTCTGGTCGCCGCCTGGGAGATGAAGTGGTTATTCAGGAAGCGATTGATTATTTGAGCAAGGCCGTCGCTATCTTCGACGAGTTGCGCGAACCGGTCAGCCAGGTCGAGGCTTATAATGAACTGGGTTGCGCTTACCGCGCCCTGTCAATTGTCGAAAGCCGCCACCACAAAAATAGTGCGGCCCTATCCGAACGCGCCGTGCAGCACCTTGAACACGCCGTCGCCTTGTGTGGCAACGAACTGGCAATCGAACGGGCTGATTGCTACCAGGATATTGCCGAAGTGTATTTCCGTGACCACCGCGATGAACTGGCCTTCCAGTACATTGATTTAGCCGAGAGCCAGATAGACCCGATTTATCACTATACTGACGAAGATTATCTGCCGACCCGCACCGACGAAACGATGCCGGAGTGTTTTACTACGCTGGGCAAATGCGAACAGTTGCGCGGCGATATTTACTTCCGGCAGCATTTTGAAGGCGAAAGCGGGCCGGAAGCCCTCGAAAGTTCGGTACAGCACTATGTGCGGGCGGTGGGCTACTACGAACATTTCTCGCCCGAAGTCGAGCAGGCCCGCGTCGCTCTCGCCAAAATCTATTATCGGCTGGAAGAACAAATCCGAAAACCGGGTGGCTACATCAAGACCCAGCAAGACCGCTTGCTCATTTTGCAACACCTGACCCAGTATCGCCAGTATTACCACCTCCAAAATTCGCCCGGTCTGCATCGCCTTTTCGAGCTAATGGGCTACGACCAGCCGCAGTAGTTAAAAATCAAGAACACAGATGAACACGGATTAGCACAGATGCACACAGATGGTTTAAAGTTTAAACTTCATCTGTGGCTCTCTGTGTTCATCTGTGTTCCTGACTTTAAAATCTCTAAAGCTGATTCCAATTTGCCAGGACTATTGCGCGAAACGAACTCTTGTGCTACCATCATTACATAACTAATTTGTGCTGCACGCGGAAGCAAGCCATAAGGTCGAATATTCAACCAGAAGCAGGCGGTTGGATTCGACGTTAACATGTAATGAGGGTGTCAGGCCATGCGCTATACCAAAGACGGGCGGCTCGTTATGAGCGACTCGCTTATGAAGCTATACCAGGATTGCGGGGCGCGGTTCTGGTTCAATTATCTGGAAAACCCGGAGGAGATGCCCCGTGTTCCGGCACTCGAATTTGGCACAACTCTCCACTCCATGTTCTACGACTTTTTCCGCCGCAAAAACCCCGAAGCCAAAATGTATCAATCCGCCACCAATTTTGCCAACGTCTTTCGGGGGCGCTGGTTTGGCATTGATAACCAGCCCAAAACCGACAAAGGCCGCCGCAAGCCTCCGATGCTATGGCGTAGCGAAGATGAAAAAGAGAAAATGCTGGGCGCGGGCTACAAAGCCTGTTTCGATTTTTTTCAGCGCAACTCTGAAGTGCCTTTTTCGCATGTGATGGTCGAACACTACTTCATCATAAATATTACCAACGAGCGCACCGGGCATGGCTACGCGCTGCACGGCTACATTGACCGCCTGGAACTAAAAGCCTCGTCACAGCCTGCCGGAACTAACCCGGAAGATTTAGGCAAAGCGATTAAGGCCAGCCGCGACGGGACGCTGCACGTGGTGGATTACAAAAGCGGACACAAAATGATGGACAAGGCGGCGCTGGATTTGGACACCCAGTTCAGTTGCTACGATTTGGCAACCGAACTACTCTATCCGTTTATGCCGCGCACCTTCGCAATTGAGAACGCCAAAGACGGCAACCAGATTCCAACCGAACGCGGTGAAGGCGAACGCCGGGTTTTGCGCGAACGTATTTTCAAAATCGGGCGGGCGATTGAGCGAGAGCAATTTCCGTTGGCCTCGAATATGTACAAGTGCAACGATTGCAGCTTTTTGCACCATTGCCGCAGCCTTCAACATGTGGCCTACAGCAAGGGATTGCACCCGGAAGATTTGATGCGGGCCAGTTCGCCGCTTACGCGCGGACGGCGTAAGCAGCGCAGCCTGTTCGAGTGGAAAGACGGCGAAATCGTGCGAATTACCGACGAAAAGCGACTGGCCCGCGCCGAACGGCAGCGCCTCAAGCCAGTGCAGCTTTCGTTCTTTTCGTCCGGCGAAGAAATTGAGGAGGAAGCGGAAGAAACGCTAGTCGCTACCGGCAACATCACCGAAGCAGTCGCCAGCGAAATGCCCGCCGACCCACTGGACGAGCAGGCCAGCAACTTCCTCTCTGAAGATAATTTAGAACTGGAAGACGCTTCTTAAAAGCCAGAACCCTTCAAACAAAACCGCGCCTCTGTGGGAGCGAGCTTCCGCTCGCGATTTGTCCCCTACAATCGAAAATCGCGAGCGGAAGCTCGCTCCCACAGAGGCACTTTATTTCACAGCAACTTAAATCGTGATAATATTCGGTAAATCGGCTTCTTTTCAAGGGTAGTCAGGCGCTGATTAAGTTCGGTAGCCCATTTTTCGAGGCGCTGGTATTCTTGCGAGAGGTTGCCGTTGCGCTGATTGCCGCCGTGCTGCGGGATGCCGGCGCTAGTGCTGGAAGCAGTATATCGTTGGCGGGGCAGCAAACCCAGCACGCGCTCGTAAAATTCCCAAGTTTTGGCGGCAACTCCTTCCCAAGTGAAAAAAGTGGCACGGGCTTGAATTGCGGCGACTTGACGAGCGGCAG
>JBBQXW010000107.1:0-20374 GCA_038209275.1 Chloroflexia bacterium
GGAAAATATGGGCGAGGTTTATTGTATTTACAAGCTGCTGAAGCGGAGCGTGCAGTATTCAGGAGTGGAAGTGTTGGTGCCGTCTTCGTGGCAGTTGATGCGCGAACATGTGGATGCGAAACCAAACAGTGCGGCTTTACAGGAACTGGTCAAGGCTAATCCGCAATCCAGTTATATAATGATACGAATAGAAATAGCCAGTAGCCATCCCGACGCAGCACCAGAAATATTAAGCCTGGAAGAAGGTTTGAGACTGGCGGTGGCAACCGAAGCTTTCCTTGACCAAAATTAAATATTGCAAACCAGCATCTTAGCATGTAATAGAACGAGGCAAATAGTATGACCAAACACGACGGCCCGGTTAACGGTATGCTGACTCGCGATGCGTTGGGCGAGGCCATCGCACAGGACGAAATCGAGACAGTGCTGGTGGTCTTTCCTGATATGTACGGGCGGTTGATGGGCAAACGCTTTACCGCCTCTTTCTTTATGGAACACGTCGCGGACGACGGTATGCACGCCTGTGATTATTTGCTGGCTTGCGATATTGAAATGGATCCTGTTCCCGGCTACAAGTTCACCAACTGGGAGACGGGCTATGGCGATTTTCTGTGCCGCCCCGATTTTAGCACTTTGCGACGGGCGGCGTGGTTGCCAAAAACGGCGCTGGTACTTTGTAATATTTTTTCGACGAGCGGCGAAAACCCAATCGAAGTAGCGCCGCGCCAGATGCTTCAGCGCCAGTTGGCCCAGGCCCGCGAGATGGGCTTTCAGGTGATGGGCGGGTCGGAAATCGAGCTTTATTTGTTCGAGGAAAGCTTCGCCAGCGCCAGGGATAAGCAATATCATAATCTCAAAACCGCCGGTTCCTATATAGAAGATTACCATATTTTTCAGGGGACAAAAGAAGAAGATTTGGTCGGGGCAATCCGGCGCGGGTTAAATAATAGCGGCGTAACCGTCGAATGTAGCAAAGGTGAATGGGGGCCAGGGCAGCAGGAAATTAATCTGGCCTATAGCGAAGCGCTACTTCAGGCCGACCGCAATACTCTCTACAAACACGCCGCCAAAGAAATCGCCTTTCAGCAGGGCAAAGCGGTTACTTTTATGGCGAAATGGGACGAAAAACTGGCCGGGTCGAGTATGCACCTGCATATCAGCCTGTGGGATTTGGCAGGGGAACGCAGCCAGTTTCCCGGTGAACAAAAGCTTGGCCCGGTGACAGTATCGGATACGTTTCGCTGGTTTCTGGGCGGGTGGCTCAAACACGCCCGCGAGCTGACGGCCTGTTATGCCCCGTATGTTTCTTCTTACAAACGCTATCAGAGCGGATCGTTTGCCCCAACTGGTCTGGCGTGGAGTTACGACAATCGCACCGCCGGTTTTCGGGTGGTGGGGCAAGGTTCGTCACTACGAATCGAGTGCCGCTTGCCGGGAGCAGATGCCAATCCTTACATTGCTTATGCTGCCGCTATTGCTGCCGGACTGAACGGTATTCGTCGCCAGATAGAACCACCACCAGTTTTCGCGGGCGACATCTATCAAGCCGCCGAACTACCCCGTGTTCCCTCGACTTTGCGGGAGGCCATCGCCGAATTTGAGCAGAGTGAATTTGCACGGCAAGCTTTTGGGCCGGAAGTAGTTGAGCATTACCTGCATTTTCTCAAAACCGAGCAGCGCAAATTCGACGAAGTCGTTACCTGCTGGGAACGCGCCCGCTTCTTTGAGCGCATATAGTTCAGGCAAAGGGAAGCTCACCACGGAGGCACGAAGAAACACGGAGAAAATTCAATAGTTAAGATTTACATTTTAGAAAATTTGCCAAATTTTCTAAAATGTAAATCTTTTAGAGAAAAAGATAAAGAGAAGGAAGAAATAATGCGATTGCAAGATAAAGTGGCCTTGATTACGGGAGGCGGTTCGGGAATTGGGCGGGAAACGGCGGGACTCTTCGCCCGCGAAGGCGCTTGTGTGGTGGTAGCAGATGTAAATGCCGAGGCGGGGGCGGCGACGGTAGCCGAAATTCAGGCGGCGGGCGGACAAGCCCTCGCGGTGCAGGCTGATGTTTCAAAAGCCAGTGATGCCGAAAAAATGGTGCAAGCAGCAGAAACTACCTTTGGCAAGCTGAATATTCTGTTTAACAACGCCGGTATTTCGCACATTCACGACGATGATGCGATTAATACCGAAGAAGATGTCTGGGATTTGACCATGCTGATTAATCTCAAAGGGGTCTTTTTGGGCTGCAAATATGGTATTCCGGCATTGCGACGGGCGGGTGGCGGTTCTATCATCAATACTGCTTCGTTTGTGGCGATTTTAGGGGCGGCTACGCCACAACTAGCCTACACTGCCAGCAAAGGTGGCGTATTGGCAATGAGCCGTGAATTAGCGGTAATACACGCCCGCGAGAATATCCGGGTCAACGCGCTGTGTCCCGGCCCGTTGCGTACCGAACTGCTCATGAAATACCTGAACACCGAGGAGAAGCGGCAGCGCCGCCTGGTGCATATTCCGATGGGTCGTTTTGGCGAAGCCGCCGAAATCGCAAAAGCGGCGCTCTATCTGGCCTCAGACGAATCTTCTTTTACTACCGGCGCAACTTTCCTGGTGGATGGCGGCATTACCGCCGCCTATGTCACGCCGGAATAAAATGTAAACTGAATTTTGCAATTATTAAGAACTTTCTCATACTTCTTTCACACTTTTCTTATTTTTGTCCGTTAGACTGAAGGAGTAGAGATAAAGCAAATTCTGAGCCTGGTCGGAGGCTCATTTACATATATGAAACAGGAATTTTTATAATGTTAACGATGCTCAAATTAGAACGAGAACGCTGGTTAACTCATCTGGCGTTGGTTTTGTTCAGCGTGATTGGCTGCGTGGTGGCCTGGGTTTATATGCCATCCGGCACGTCCAGCGAAATATTGTCGCTCGGCACTGGTTACGTAGCCCTAATTTTATTGATAATTACTTTGCTGATTGGCCCATTCAATCTGCTACGCAAGCGCCGCAACCCGGTGAATATCAATTTGCGGCGCGATGCTGGTATCTGGTCGGGTATTACCGGGATTTTGCACGTAGTTTTTAGTTTCCAGATTTACAACGATGGCGATATTTTAAGTTATTTTCTTACTAAAGGGCCGAACGGCTATTCTCTGCCAAAATTTGACCTGTTCAACCTGAGCAACTATGTTGGCTTGATTGCCACTTTAGTTATGGTGGTGCTGCTGATTACTTCTAACCAGATTTCGTTGCGCTGGCTCAAGGGAAAACGCTGGAAGTTGGTGCAGCGCTTCAACTATTTGCTGTTTATTCTGGTGCTGGTACACACTTTCGGCTATCAAGTCCTGAATCTGCGCGAAGGTATTTTCATCCTGAGCGTAATCGCTTTCAGTCTGATTACAGTAGCAACACAGCTTGTCGGTGCGCTAGTCTGGACGCGCCGAACGCAGCAGCGTCAGGCGGGGGCGGCGACTCCGCCGGCAGCCCAGCCCACTGTGCCAACGCCACAGCCCGTTCTTAAACCGGGGCAGGTAACATTGGCGCGTCGTCAATTCCTGGCGGTAGGCGGGGCGGCGGTGTTGGGCGGTTTTACGGTTGGGATACTATGGGGGCGTTCGCTGACAGCCGAAAATACGACCAGTGCGGCTGGCCCAATCGTGGCTCAAGTACCAACAACAGCTACAAACAGTTCTTCTAATGCGACTGCAATCGCTACCGCGGGGGCGACCAGTACAACCAGCCCGCCAACCAAACAACCCGCCATCTTAGCCGCAACTACGCCGCCGACCACGGGTACGGGAACGACCAAACAGCCAACTACTACCAACCCGACCACTCCTGCGGCTGCCGCTACCCAAAATCCGGCGACGAATACCCGGAATGTTATTCTGGCAACCACGGCCAAACTTGCGCCGGGTAACGCAATCAAATTTACTACGCCAGATACGGGCGAAAGTGCCTTTCTGGTTCGGGAAAGCGATGGTTCGGTCAAAGCCTTTAGTGGTAGCTGCACCCATCGCCCCTACGACCTGGTTTTTAGTAGTTCGCAGCAAGCATTGGTTTGCAATTTGCACAACGTTCCGTTTGATGCCAACACGGGCGCACCGCGCAGTCGGCCCGCTCGTACCGCGCTACCCAGCTTCAAGGTACAGGTAGATGGTCAGGGCAGCATCATGTATATCAGTGCATAAAAGCTAAATTAAAAAGGTCAGGCATTGAATTCTTTCAATGCCTGACCTTTTTTCTATCCTCCCGGATTTGGGACTCCTCTGTAACAGGACAATCTTTTGGATTCTTCCGAGCTATTGTTTCACTCCTTGATTGCAACCGTATATATCTGTAGACAAACTTGAACCATAAAACTTGTTTGTTTATTGGAAATTTGCAAATACCAATCTAACCCATGTTCTTGGTGAAATAGCAAGTAACCCCCTTAATTCTTTTTTGGCTACCAAGCCTGAAAAGAAAAGGTTTGATTTGCTTGCCCGTAATTTAGATTAGAAAGAAAGGGATTATGTGATGAAGAAGCTTTCCTTTTTGGCAGTAATGGTACTGGCGCTTACTCTTGTTTCAACTTTCGCTCTAGCTGGAAGGAGTTTAGCTTCCGACGGCAAAGCGGAAGCAACTGTGCTGAAATTCAACACCATGGCGGGTGTCCAGAAGCCTTACACTGGTAACACTAATCCTATTCGGGGGATTAATGGTGGCGGTTTTTCCTGGGTTCTTTCAAAAGCTGAAGGTAAGTTGATGGCTAACGGAGAACTGGAAGTACAGGTTAGGGGTCTGGTTCTTGGAAACGACGCACCCGACGCAGTGCGCGGCACTAACCCTGTACCCTTGTTTAAGGCCGTGGTAAGTTGCCAGACCATAGACGCAGGTCTAGCAGTAACCAGGAACGTCAGCACTAAAGCGTTCCCGGCTACTAAAACTGGTAATGCAGAGATTGAGGATACAATAGAGCTACCCTCACCCTGTATTGCGCCGATTATCTTCGTGGTACACGGTACAGCCGGAGTTTGGTTCGCTGCTACGGGGACGTAATAGGTTTAGACGAAAAGATTGAAGGTTCAGAGGGTAAAACCTGTGAACCTTTAATCTTTTCTATTTACTACAGACGGAAAACTCCCGGTTCTGCCAGCGCCCGGCCCAATACTGCGCCGGTTGCGCCAAAGACCACCAGTTCCAGGCGCAAAGGCCGGGTCAGGCGCTTGCGGACTTCCAGACAGGCAAGACGGCAGATTTCATCGAAGATCCAGCCAATCCGCCGTCGGCTGATTAGTTGAATAAGCTCATTGATAGTGCAAATTTCGCGCAGACTTTGCACCGTAACGCTATCCAAATCGCGACGCTGGGCCAGCATCACCAGAAATTCGCTTTTAATATCCTGCATATTTAGCGAACTTAAATCACCACTTGCCAGCGCCAGTACTGTACCTGGCCCGCCCCCGATAGTGAGAGTAGTAAGGTAGGTGATAGGGTTAAGCTGGTCAAGCGCATTTTTCAGGTTTAGGCTGCGCCCCGCCAAATCTACAAAAAGCTCGCCTTCTTCATCCAGTAGCAATGGTAATGCCTGATTGCCAAACCAATCCAGTCCCAATCCTAGCCGCTCTATATCAGAGGGGGGTGTTTCAAATAAAGCTTGAACTTCTTCGGTGGTCTGCAATTTTGGCAAAATATTCTGGCTGGTCTGGCGGTCATCCACGAGTGATACAAAAACTCGAACGCCTTGCCCTAACTGGGAAGGGGGCAACAACACCAGCGCCTCGCGCACTGCTTCTACCAGCAATTCACGGGGAATATTTTGTAAGCGGCTGGTTTCGCTTTTGGTTTGCCGACCAAAATAGAGGAAAAGGGGGATTTCTTGCAGTACCGTCGGCCCATCCAGCCGGGTAGGGCTTACATTAATCACCGAGGGATTATGAGATTTAGGTTCGTTTGGCTCAAGCACCAACCAGAGTAATTCGGGTTCTTGCTCTGGCGAGGATTGGTTTTGCGAAAGGGCGGTTTGTTGGGCGGGGGCTTCTTCTTCCCAGGCCACCCGCACCGAAACCTCCGGCACATCATCTACTACACCGAAGCTGCTCAGGCGCGTGCCAACTACCGAGCAAAGCGCACTGCCGCTTTCCAAAACACATTTGTCAACCTTAAAGCTGGCCTTGCGTCCATCAGGTAGCGATACCCGCACTCGTCGCACGACCTGGTTAGTCAATAGCGCTGTCGCGGCGGCTTTGGCTGCTGCCGCTGCCGTCACATGGATAATCCGCTCATGGCTTTCATTTCCATGCGCCGATGGGGATAGTGCTTTTAGCCCATCCTCGCGCTCATTTCCGCTCCGCCCGGTTTTTTCCCTCGCGTCGCGTTCCATATATTTTAATCTTTCTGGCTCGGCCTATGCCGCCTCATCTTTCTGTCCAACACTACAGAATAAATTATAGAGTCAGGCTGAATCGAGCAAAGCCATACAAAGCTCTACTTCTTTCAGACCGACGAATGTTAAATTAGACAAATGAAGCATTTAGTCCGAATGCTTCTTTTAGCCTGACCAACAGACTATAAACCACTCAATAGCTTGGACTCGTCGCGCTCGCTTACTCCGGCTTCATCAAAGGTTGCCATTTCCTTCAAGGCCAGACAAGCCGCTTCAATTACGTTCATGGCAAGTGCTGCGCCAGTACCTTCGCCCAGTCGCAGGTTCAAATTCAATAGCGGGTTTAGTTCCATTCGTTCCAGCATTACCCGGTGGCCTATCTCCACCGAGTTATGAGCCGCAATCAGGTAGTCGCGTACCGGGGGATGCCATTCGGTAGCGACCAAAGCCGCCGCAGTGGAAATGAAACCATCTATTACTATCGGCAACCGGGCCGCCGCCGCCCCAAAAATCAGGCCGACCAGTCCGGCGATTTCAAAACCGCCCACTTTCGCCAGCACATCCAGGGCATCGTGTGGTTCTGGCTGGTTCACCTGTAAAGCCTGCTTGATTACCGCTACTTTGCGGCGCAAGCCTTCATCATCTACGCCCGTCCCTCGCCCAGTCACGCGCTCCACGCTCATCCCGGTAAAGGTTGCTACAATGGCGCTCGATGGCGTAGTGTTGCCGATACCCATATCGCCCGTGCCGACAATATCCAGCCCTTTGTCAACTTCAGCCTGAATAATTTCGATGCCAGCTTCTACTGCTTGCCGGGCTTCTTCCCGGCTCATGGCAGGGCCGATTGCCAGATTGTGCGTGCCGTAGCCAATTTTGCGATTTATCAAGCGAGGATGTACGGGCAAATCGCTTGCCATCCCCAAATCGGCGACAATTACCCGCGCTCCGACCTGCCGAGCGAAGACGTTAATCGCCGCGCCGCCCGCCAGAAAGTTCAAGACCATTTGCGGCGTTACTTCCGCCGGATACGCGCTAACCCCTTCACTGGTCACGCCATGGTCGCCCGCCATAATGATAATCGCTTTGCGGGCCACACTGGGCTGGGCTTGCCCGGTAATACCAGCTAATTTAACCGAAAGTTCTTCTAATCGTCCTAAACTGCCTGCTGGCTTGGTCAAACGTTGCTGCCTCGCCCGCGCTGCCGTCATTGCATCCTCGTCAAGTGGCGCAATCGCTTGCAGCGTCTCCTCTATCAAACTCATTCTTTTCTCATCTATCTATTTTACTTAGTTTGTTAAATTTGAAATTTTTACAAAATTTCAAATTTAACAAACTAAGTGGAGATTGTCTGGTTTTTGAAAATTTTTCGCCGAAAAATTTTCAAAAACCAGAGAAAGAACAAAATTCCTGGATACAAAACAAAAGAAAACAAAATCTCTGCTAAACCAGAGAAAGAACAAAATCTCTGCTAAAACAAGTGACTGGTACATAAAAGAAAAACGAAACTCCTGAGTAAGTCAGGCAAGTACTGAAAAAGTTAACAGAGAAAATTTTAATGAGCAAAACTGCCGAAGCAGAATAACGCATAAAGATTGCGTTACCGTTACGTTAATTATAAACCTGAATCAGGCTCAAGTCAATGAGAATAAAATTAAGCTTTTAGAATTTTTGCTACCGTACACATTTATAGATAAAGAGGAGAAGGCCGATTTCATCAACCGATGAAATCGGCCCTTTAGATTTAAGCTTACGGGTGACGGCGACGGGTCAGGGCAAATGCGCCTGCGCTGATGCACCCGACTATTACCAGCCCAATGATGGCTATCAGGCCGAAGTTGAGGCCGGAGCTACTGGCTGGTGGGGTAGCCGTAGTCGTGGTGGTCGAGTTCGGGCCAGTGTTGCCGACGAGATTGGCGATGGGCGTGCCAGTCTCGATGGTGATAGGTGCGCCGACTACGGTTGCCGGAGTAGTCGCGGCGGTGGTGCTATTCGCCTGGGCGGTGGGCGAGACCGGGATGGTCACGTTGCCGCTCGAAGCGGCACTTGCCTCGACAATTTGGTAAGCTTTGCCGTCCAGCACTACCAGCACCTTTTCGCCGACTGCGAAATATTTGCCCCATTCCGGCTTCGCTGCTAACAGCTTATAGTAATCGTCACTATTGAATGGTACTTTTACTATTTCGCCGTTGCCAGTCCAGGTAGTATCCGTCCAGATACCGTTTTTCAAGATAAAGGTCTTGTTTTCGGCGTACTTGATACCACCCGTCACGGCGGCTTCGGCTCTTGGTGCGGTGCTTCCGGCGGCGGCAGCCGTTGTTGCGGCGGCGGCAGTAGTGGCGGCAGCAACCGTATTGCTGTTGGCGAGACCGTTAGATTGTCCGCTATTGCTGACTGCTCCTGCTCCACTCTGCGGCGCGGCGGTAGCGGCAGCGGCTACGCTGGCGGCGGCTGATTTCTGGTAATCTGCTCCACCAATGGCGATTGGCGCGGCGGTGGTTGCGGCAGCCGTTGTCGCGGCGGCGGTTGTGCTACCAGCACTTGCTCCTATAGGGGCAACTGGCTGGACTGGCCCATCTTCTTTCACCAGGAAGCTGGTATAAGGCGTAACGATGCCGTATTTGAGGGCCAGCTTTGTCACCTGGTCTATCAACTCGCGCTGCCCACCGTTGCTGTTGTTGCCCCGAATTTCGGTCAGCAGCGAACCAACCTTGCGTCCGGCCCACAAACGCGGGATAAACGAGCGGGACGGGTCATCATTTTGCAATTTCAGGTTCGGGTATTCCACCGAAACGGCCCGCCCGTTTACAAAGCCCTTCAGCGTCGCGGTGGTAGTCGTCGGCAAGGCTGCACCGTTGCGACCCTTCATGCGGCCCGTTAAAACTAGCTGTGACCCCAGGAACAGGTCGGGCAAGGGCTGCGGGTAGTAATCCTCGATGCTCAGTCCGCTAAACTCAATCGAAACGTTGGTCAGTACCGGGCGACTGATGCGAGCGTAAAGTTGCGATACTTTCGCTTCGACATCTTCGTTCGGCTTGACATAATCAGCTGTTCCCCGGTTCTGGCTTGCCAGCGAATCGAGCAAGGTAGTATTTACGTCGTAGCCGACCCCAAAGGTAAAGAGCCGGACTTCGCCCGTGACGGCCTTTTGAGTGTTTTTAACAATTTGCTCGACGTTAGTTTCGCCACTGGTCGGTTGGCCGTCGGTGACAAAGATAACGGTTTGGGGTCGGTTGGTCTGGCGACTGGCCTGGGCTTGCTGCAAAGCGGTTTGCAGGGCCGAATTGATGTTAGTGCCGCCTTCAGCCTGAATACGGTTGATGAAGGTGCGGGCCTCATCACGCCGCGACATCGGCTGAAGGTCATCGGCAAAGCCAAAGACGGTGCTATTGAAAACCACGATGTTAAAGCGGTCTTGCTGGTTCAAACCGTCCAGCACTTTAAGCAAAGCCTGACGTGCCTGTACGATTTTGTCGCCCTGCATACTGCCCGAATTGTCCATCACCAGAATAACGTCTTTGGCGACGACTTCGCTTTGCTGGTTCGGGTCGGAGAATTTGGGCGAAACCAGCAGCATAAAATAAGGATTATCGTTCGGCTCGGCAATATCTTTGTAGGCGATAAAATTCAGGCCAAAATCGCCCTCGGCGGCGCTATAATATAGGCTGAAATCGCGGTCAAGAGTGGCGTTGCGCTGCTCAAACGAAATGGTGGCTTCGTTGGCGTTTTTGCGATTGATGGCGACACTATGGCTGGGCGAGTAAATCGCTTTCAGGCCGTCCTTCGAGCGCAAATTAATCGTCACCGACAGATTTTGCACCGGGCGCGAGTTGATTCTGCCGACGCTGAGTGGGTAGCTAAAGTCCGCCAGCCCGTTCTCGACTTTCAAAACCTGCTTGTACTCGAACTGAATCTGCTTTTCGCTGCGCGGGGTAATCGGGTAGATGCTGGCTTTAATCACGCCCTGCCCGGCGTATTCCAGCAAAGCCGGGTCGCGCTTCGAGCGGACAATGCCTTCGTAGACGTTGCGGGCCTGTTGCTGGTTCAAAATCTGGGCTTCCAGCTTTTTGCCATCTACCCACATTGCGAAATCACTGATGGCGGATTTGACTGGCACTGGAAACAGATAGACCACTTCGACATCTGTGTTCGCTTCGTTCATAAAGACCTGCTCGACCCTGGTAGTCGCAATTTGGTCGTTAATCTCGACGGTCACGTTCTGGCTCTTGATATAGACGCTGGCACTGGCGCTGGGCGGGTTGACCTGGATTAACCCGTCGGCGTAGGCCAACGGCGCAAGCGGCGCTAGTAACGCAATTACCAGCGTCACGACTGCTGCATACCAACTCTTGCGGACAAAAACACCGTTTTTTGGCATGATGAAACTCTCCTCACTGTTGTCAGGCTTCTGCTTTGATACTCAATATTTAGTATTTACAAGATAAGTTCGTTGTACTTCCCGGTAGCGGCGAAATTCATTGCGCCCAATTGGGTTTGACCCTTCAAACCCCTACCAAGATGGTTGACATCATCATGAGGGTTTGATTCATCAAACCCCTACCGAGACAAGGTAGTAAACGGGCGGTTTATTTGCGTTGCGAACCAATCACTCCGATAGTTGCCTATCTGTTATTTGTAACGCTGCTCTAATCAAATTAATTACAACAATTTTTGCAAATCCAGAAAATTGTTAAAGATAAATCAAAAACACAGATGAACACAGAGAACCACAGATGAACACAGAGAACCACAGATGAACACAGATTTTTTAGAAGCTTGAATTAGTAGTAGCGATTTATGAATTTTAACAAAATAAACCAGGTATGCCTGTAGGGGCGAATCGCATACGCCCTCGAACACTGTGCCAGGTCTGAAGGGCGTATGCGATTCGCCCCTACGAAACCATCGTCTATACCCGGATTTAATAGGTAAAGTTCATCAATCGCTTTTCAGTTACACTCGATCCAAAGCGATTGAAATCGCTACTACTGGAACGACAATCTAATTTATAATTTTCTCCGTGTCTCCGTGCCTCTGTGGTTAAAATTCAAAACCCTCTGTGTCCTCTGCGTCCTCTGTGGTTAAAATTCAAAACCTCTGTGCTAATCTGTGCTAATCTGTGTTCCTGAAATGTTAAATTTCTAAATCCGGCAACATTTCGGATTTTTGCCACGCATTGCCGAAAAAGTGGTAAAATAGGCCAATCCTTGTAAATCAGCCTGACCTGGAGAGGGAAAAGATGAACCTGAACGTTGAACAAAATTCGGCCACCGAAAATAGCGCCGTAGCGTCTGCTGAAAAAACCGAAACCAGCGCCGAACGGATTCGAGCGCAATATCAAAAGCGGGCGGAAGTTTTACAGCAGGGCCGCGACAGCACTTTTCAAGAGGCCCAGAAAATAGCCGAGCTGATCGAAGAGCCGAACGTTTTGAGCGTCCGTCGCCTGGTGGAAATTTTCGGGCGCGATTTGGTGGCCGATATAGCGGCCCAATCCTGGACTATTTTTCAGGAGGCACGCAGCCGGGGAGCAGAAGCCTACGCCAAAAGTAAAGAAGGCACTTCGATTGCAACTAAAAAAGGCCAGCCTCGTACTCCCGGCGGCGTTTTCTTTTATTTAATGCGCGAACACTCCGATAGCCTGGGTTTGCGCTGGGCCGGGTTGCATTTGCCCGAACTGCCTGGGCCAGTCGCCATCCGTCGCCCCAATTTCAAAATGCCGGAAGAGCGGGCCGAAGCTCAGGCTAAAGCCGCCCTGGTATTTAAAACGGTAGCCAAACCTGCGCCACCCCCGCCGCCGGTCCCGGTTGCTGCCGAGGCTAAACCTGCTGCGCCCAAGCCAACTTCCGGCACGCTCAAGATAGTCGGGACACTTTCCGGCAAGCCCAAAATGCGGCCCAATAATCAGGAAGGCGTGGTAGAACTGGTATTTAAAACGACCATGAAGCAGGGACTACCCAAAGGCTTGCCGAATCTGGGGTCAACTCGTGTGGTGGTCTGGTGTACTGATAAGCAGTACGCTAAGGTCAAAGCTAGTATCACGCCGCAGAGCCGTTTTATTATCGAGGGCGAAGTGGCGGCGGCGGTTGGAGCCGACTTGAACCCTTTTATACGAGTCATCTGTATGAAGCTGAGTACCGTAGAATTAGAGCAGGCGTTGCGCGATAACACACTTTAATTATTCATTCCAGAAATCTATTTTAGCTTTTGAAATTTTTTGCAAAAAATTTCAAAAGCTAAAGTAAAAAATTAGCCTGTCAAGGAGGCAAAAAATGGGCGGCGAAGAGATGTATCGCTGGTTCGAGGAAGAAATAAAGCAAAAAGCGCCGGAAACAGCCTCAAAGCTGGTTATGACCTACGAACCAACCATTACGCCCGGTCTGTTTTTGGGCAAAATCGCGGCTTCCGCCACCGCCGCCCGCCCGCTAGTGCGCGGGGAAGTGCGCCCCGAAGGAGTGCGCCTGACCTTCCCGTTGGCCTGGCAGCAAGAATTAAGCGATTGGCTGGGTGTGCCACCCGCTTTTGAGTACCGTCTCAAATCGAACTGGGTGCATCAGCCCTCAATTGGGGTTGCCGTCGCACACTTCGACCCGTATTTCAAACAACTTTGCCACAAAGTAATCGAAATTCTAACACGAGAACTGAGGTAATTTTGAATTTTGAATTTTGAATTTTGAATTAAAGACGGAACACAGATGCACACGGATAGTTATCAGTTTTCAGTCGTCAGTTATCAGTTCAATTTGATTAAGAAACTAGAAACCAGAAACTCGAAACCAGAAACCAGAAACTTCTCCTTGCGAACTTTGAACTTTGAACTCTTTAAATGATAGGGGTTGGAATTATGCGGCGTAATTATCGCCTTAGCGGGATTTTACTTTTGGGTCTGCTCGGTCTATCGCTGTTGCTGGTGGCCTGTGGTGGCGATGCCGCTACCAACGCCCCCCCTGCTACCACGGCGGCTACCTCTTCGACTGCTCCGGCAACCCCTGCCCCGGCAGCCACCGCCGTTAATAAAGGGCCGGAACTTACCGCCACGCCAGTACTGTTGCCGACCCCGGTTGGCGGTATCCCGACTGCTACCGCCGTACCGCCCACTGCTACCCCTGCCCCCACTACCGCCGCGCCTAGCCCGACGGTTGCTCCTACTGCCGTGCCTCTGACTGGTTTGCCCGGCAAGCTGAGTATTGTTGGCAACGATTTTAATGTCTACGTCAGTCGCTTCGATGGCAAACCGCCCAAATTGTTATTGGGCAAAGCTGGAATTACTATTGGGGCTAACCAGGACGGCGAGATTTTTAGATTTCCGACCTGGACACGCGACGGTAGCAAACTGGCGGTCTGGAGCATTAATGTGAAGGCTGGACAGCTTGACACTGCCAGCGTGTATGTTGTGTCGGCGGACGGCAGCGATTCCTATAAAGTGCAGGATAATGAAGCAGTCTCGCCAATTTATATGGGTTGGTCGCCCGACGGCAATTTCCTCTCGATGCTGGTTGGCAGCTCTGGTTCTAACTCGCTCGAATTGCGGGTAGTAGATACCAGCAAAGGCGCAGCGGGTGTGAAGGCCAACGGAGTCCGCAAAATTACTCAGGGCAACCCGCTTTATACTTCCTGGTCAGCCGATTCGGATGGGCTGGTAGTCCATACCAAAAGTGGTACAAACGATATTCTTTCGCTAATCAAGGCCAAAGACACCAAAAGCACCCTGCAAGCCCTCAAATTTAACGGCGGCACAGGTCAATTTCGCGCCCCGGCATGGTCAGCCGATGGGGGTCGTCTGGCTTTTTCTACTTTAACCGGGCAAACCAACGAGAATTTGATAGTACAGGCCAAAGACGGGACGAACCAGGGAACGGTGGATGGCACTGGCCTCGGTGCCGCCTTTAACTGGTCGCCGGCTGGCTCGAAACTGGCTTACAGCTTTCAGGATAGCACCAAACAGGGCTTTTACAAAGGGTTGAGCGTTAGCGATGTCGGCGGGACGGACGCGCCCAAAAGTGGGAAAATTAGTGCCACTAAACTTTTCGATAGTTCAATAATTGCCTTCTTCTGGTCGCCCGATGGCAAGAAAATCGCCTACCTGAATACTAACGACGACGAAAGCCGCATCCTCTGGAACATTTATGATTTGGACGCTAAGAAAAGCACCAAGTTACTTGAATGGTATCCCAATAATGATTTAATTCAAATTTTGAACTATTTTGACCAGTACGCTCAATCCGACTCGGTCTGGTCGCCCGATAGCAAAGCGCTGGTTTTTAGTGGCTGGATTAACAGCACTATCAGCGCCAGTGGACAGGCTACTGGCCCGGCTCAGGTTTACGTCGTCACCACCGAAGGCGCAAACGCCGGGAAGCCGCAACTAATCGGCCCTGGTGCGCTGGCTTTTTGGACGAAGTAGGACTATATGATTAGTTCCGGCAACATTGATATGCGACACGGCAAAAGTTTTCCTTTGGGTGCGACAGTTTACTATGAAGGGGTGAATTTCAGCCTTTTTTCCAAAAGTAGCAAAATGATTGAATTGTGCCTGTTTGACGATGTGGAGGATGGAGAGCCGTCTCGCGTGATTACGCTTGACCCGCGTCTCAACCGCACTTTTAATTACTGGCATATTTTTGTGCCGGGTCTCAAGCCGGGCCAGCTTTATGGCTACCGCGCCGTCGGCCCATTCGAGCCGCAACGGGGATTACGCTTTGATAATACAAAGTTGCTGCTCGACCCTTATGGCAAAGGAGTAGCCGTTGGTCAGAACTACAATCGGCGGGCGGCGGAGCAACCAGGCGACAACGCCGCTACCGCCATGAAAAGCGTGGTCGCCGATTTCAGTGCCTACGATTGGGAAGGCGATATTCCGCTCAACCGCCCCTTTTCCCAGACCGTGATTTATGAAATGCACGTCGCTGGGTTTACTCGCCACCCCAATTCCGGCGTGACCGCCGAAAAGCGTGGCACTTACGCCGGGCTGATTGAGAAAATCCCTTACTTGCGAAATCTGGGTGTTACTGCCGTCGAACTACTCCCGGTCTACCAGTTTGACCCTTATGATGCGCCCGATGACCGTATTAATTATTGGGGCTACGCGCCTATCTCTTTTTTTGCGCCGCACACCGCCTATAGTTCGCGGCCCGGCCCGCTTGGGCCACTGGACGAATTTCGGGATATGGTCAAGGCGCTGCACCGGGCGGGCATCGAGGTAATTCTGGATGTGGTTTATAACCACACCGCCGAAGGCAATGCCGAAGGCCCGACGCTGTGCTACCGGGGTCTGCAAAACGATGTTTATTACCTGCTGGATAATAATAAAGCTAACTACTCGAACTATACTGGCTGCGGCAACACGCTAAATACCAATCATTCGATGGTACGCCATTTGATTCTGGATAGTTTGCGGCACTGGGTTGGCGAGATGCACGTGGATGGCTTTCGCTTTGATTTGGCCTCGATTTTGTGCCGTGACGAATTTGGTCATCCAATGGCAAACCCGCCGATTTTGTGGGACATCGAATCCGACCCGACGCTGGCGGGAACGAAACTTATTGCCGAAGCCTGGGATGCGGCGGGGCTTTATCAGGTTGGGAGTTTTATCGGCGATTACTGGAAGGAATGGAACGGCAAATTCCGCGACGATATACGCGACTTCTGGCGGGGCGAACCCGGTATGATTGCCCGGCTACCCAACCGCCTGCTTGCCAGCCCCGACCTTTACGCCCACGATGAACGTGAGCCGGAACAAAGCATCAATTTTATTACCTGCCACGACGGGTTTACCCTGAACGATTTGGTTTCATACAACGAAAAGCACAACGAAGCCAACAACGAGGGCAACCGCGATGGCACGAACGACAACCAGAGCTGGAATTGCGGAATCGAAGGGCCAACCGACGACCCTTTAATCGAGCGTTTGCGTAATCGTCAGGTCAAGAATTTTTTGGCTACGACGCTGCTTTCGCTGGGTGTACCGATGCTTTCGATGGGCGATGAAGTGCGGCGGACGCAGCACGGCAACAACAACGCCTACTGCCAGGATAACGAACTTAGCTGGTTCGATTGGTCGCTGCTGGAAAAACACCCCGATGTACTGCGCTTTGTCCGAAAGTTGATTAGTTTTCGGCTCGATTTCGCTGCTACTGGCGACGAACACCGCGATTTGACCCTGACCCAGTTTTTAGAGCAATCCCGGTTCAAATGGCACGGTATCCAGCTAAACCGACCCGATTGGGGTTTCAATTCGCATAGCCTTGCCGTTACAATGGAAAGCTGGCGCGTACCCTATCAGGCCCATGTGATGCTGAATGCCTATTCCGAACCGCTCGGTTTCGAGCTTCCGCCGCTACCGGGTGGGCCAGAAGTAGGCTGGCGACGGATGATTGATACTTACCTGAAATCGCCAGAGGATTTTTGCGATTTGCACAAAGCCCCCCTGGTCGAAACTTCCAGCTATCTGGTGCCGCCGCGTTCAATGATAATGCTGGTCGCGGAACTTTCCCCAACTGAGTAGCTTTACTCAAGATTTTGTGCTTACGTCGCTAACGTCAAATTCAAATCCTGCGAAACCTTTTCCAGATTGATGGCACTACTGGAAATTATGGTACTGCCTACTGCATTTTGCTGGGCTACCACGCTCAACCCGTTGAGTGCTTTTAGTACCTGTTCACTGGCCTGACGCTGCTGGCTGGTAGCTGATTCGATAGTCTGGGTCAGCACATTTACTTCCTGGACTGCCGCTTTTATGGTGTAAGCCTGTTGTTGCGATTGAATTGATACTTCGCGCATCCCCTCGATTACTACGCCAGCGTGTCCAACTACTTGCTCCATCTCTCCGGCTTTCTGGTAGCCCTCTTCGGCAACTACGACGGCCTGCCGGGTGGCGCTTTCTATTTCTTGTATAATGTTTATTACTTCCTGGTTAGCTTTGCTGGAACGAGTTGCCAGATTTTTTACTTCCTGCGCCACTACTTTGAATCGTTCGCCGTGTTGACCTGCTCCGGCGGCCTCGATAGCAGCATTTAATGATAGCAAATGGGTTTGCCCGGCGATTGAACCTAATAATTGCAAAATGCGTCGCATATTAGCACTTTTGGCGTTCAGGTCGTTCAAGGTTGCCATCAGTTGTTGGTAAAGGCTGGCTAGTTCGGTGCTTACTCGGACAGTGCGCTCCACCGCTACTACTCCTTGCTGGCTCTGGTTGACCGAAAGAAGGGTAGTTTGCTCAATCTGGGTGCTACCTGTTACCACCGACTCTGTCGAAAGGCGGACTTTATTTGCCAGTTCCGCAATGTTGGCAGCCGTTTCGGATAGTTCACTGACTGAGCTATTGACTTCGACCGCTACTGTGACCTGCTCCTGGCTGCCACTGGCCTGCTGGCTGGCGGTAGTTTTTAATTCTGCCGAAAGATTCAGTACCTGGCGACTGGCTTCCTCGCTGGCCCTTTGCCTTTTTTCAATATCGCTGGTAGCTTCCTGTAAGTCGAGTAGTGTTATTTGTAACTGCTTATTTGAACTTATGATATTAGTTATAGTAAGCCGGATTACTATCATGCTCAAACCAATAGCCGTCACCAGCACCAGAAACATCCATATTTGGCGTTCCGTCACTGTATTATCGGCCTGTTTAACACTCAGGTTGGCCCGCTGGGTCAAGGAATCGGAAAACTGGTTGGTACGGTCTATGATTGCTTGCAGCATCGGCTGAATTTCAGTTATCCAGGTTCGGTTGACCGTTTCAAAGTTGAGTGATTTGGCAAGGCTAATACCTTTGTTATAGGTGTCGCTCAATTTGGGATGTTGATTAACTACAAAAGTCAAAGCTTCACGTTCTGCTGGATTCAGTTGGGAATTTAACAAAATCGGGAATTTCTCAATCAGCTTTTGGTTTAGCTGCCGATAATTTTCTTCCACTATGGTGTTCTGGCGCAGCATTAAATCGGCAAAAGCCAGTGCCTCTGAATCCAGTAAAGCGTGTACCTCGCGTGCCATCAGCGCCGTATCATTGAGTTCGCGGGCTTGCTTCAAGTCTTCACGATAAGTACTAAGGGTGATTGTGGCAGTAAGTGTAGTAGCCACGAATAGTATAGTGACAATGACGAACCCAAATACCAGTCTGGCCCGAATATCCACCCTGGTATTCATCGGTTTTCTCTTCGATTGTTTCATACAGCATCTACCTGCTTTTTAACAAAGTGGCTTATTTTTTATTAAGTTAAGTCCCAAACCGAATTTAATTTGCAGCTAACCTGAATATTATCATATTAACATTACGGAAGCTATTACATTGTTTCTTGACTGGCTCTTGACATGGCAGACCGCAATTGTTATACTGGATTCAGACCGAGTGGTCGGAAAGCTCAAAGCAGAGAAGAGGAGTGTGTGGAGTGAGCAAAGGGGAACAGACACGCGAGATGATTTTGGAGCGGGCGGCCCAGCTTTTTAGTCGGCAGGGCTTCTTTGGCTCATCCTTGAGCGATATTATGCAGGAAACTGGCCTGGAAAAAGGCGGGATTTATAACCATTTTACCAGCAAAGAAAATCTGGCGCTGGAAGCTTTTGATTATTCGGTCAACCTGGTAAGCGACCGCTTCCGGCTGGCACTGGAAGGTAAGCTAAATGCGATTGACCGCTTGAAGGCAGTAGTCTCGGTTTTTCGTAGCCTGATTGAAAATCCAGTTCTGGTGGGCGGTTGCCCGGTTTTGAACACGGCAATCGAATCTGATGATGCTCACCCAACTCTGCGGGCGCGGGCGCTCAAAGCGATGGACGATTGGCGCGACTTGATTGTTCGGATTGTCAATAAAGGGATTGAACGCCATGAAGTCCGGCCTGAAATTGAAGCTGAAGCGCTGGCTTCCGTCCTCATTTCTACTCTGGAAGGCTCGATTATGATGAGCAAACTTTACCGGGATGGCGTACATATGCACCGGGCGGTTGACCATCTATTGCAATACCTGGACACGATTGTCAGATTGTAGCAGTTGTCACTCGTCAGTTATCACTCATCAGTTATTGGTTGTTTAAGTTGATGGATTGGTAACTGACTAAATTTTAGCCAAAAACAGACCGATTGGTCGGAAGCGAGAAAGGAACAGCTTTACTATGTGGCATAATTTTGTGGCGCTAGGCGATAGTTTTACCGAAGGAGTAGGCGACCCGGTAGAAGGCATTGAGCTAATGGGTTGGGCCGATTGTCTGGTGCGCGGCTTCCGGCAAAAACGAGCCTGGTTTAGTTACACCAATCTGGCAAAACGCGGTCTGACTATCGGCGAAGTGCGGGAACAACAACTGCAAAAAGCGCTGGCCTTGCATCCCGATTTGGTAAGCATAATGGCAGGAGCAAACGATATTCTAAAGGGCCAGTGGAATGTCGAACAGTATGAAGCGGATATGGATTTTATGTTTCGTCAGTTTGCCGAGCGTGGCACAACTATTTTAACTGCTACTATTTCCGATATGGCTTTTTTGCCAGTTTCTTCCCGCCATCGGGAGCGCCTAGACCGCCACTTGAGCGAGGCCAACCAAATTGTAAAAAACCTGTCCCGGCGCTACGAAGCCGTCTGGGTGGATTTCTGGAAGCAACCCGCCAGCCTTGAAATCGAGTTCTGGAGCGCTGACCGCCTCCACCCCAACGCCTTTGGCTACACCAAAATCGCCGAACTCCTGACCGAAGCTCTCCACGTCCGTGCCAACCAACTTGTGAAGGGATGAGGAGAAGGAAATCCATTGGCGGAGCAGAAACAAGGGGATTTGTAGGATGTTCAATTATAAGTTACTCTTCTCGTTCCTCGTTCCCGTTCACGATTTCGCCGCCGTTGACGCGGCGGCTGGGCTGGTTGCTGCTTTTCCTGTGACATTCCCTTTCTTCTACCTCTTTCTTAGTAGTTTTCGAGAAGTGGTTTTTTTAAGTGAAAAATTTTTGGGGTTGAAATAAAAAATAGAAAACAAAAAAAAAAAACCAAAACAGGTTATTAAAAAATAAAAAAAACAAAAAAAAAAAATTTAAAGATTTTG
>JBBQXW010000108.1:0-20305 GCA_038209275.1 Chloroflexia bacterium
GGCGGTTTTCTGGGGGCGCTCGGTTCGCACTATATAGATGCGCTGCGCTACTGGTTCGGCGAAATTGCGGCGGTATCCGCCGATATTCAAACGTTGGTCAAGCAAAGGCAAGTGCCGGGTCAGCCCGAACAGTGGCGACAGGTCAGCGCCGACGATACTTTTACCCTGTTGTTGCGCTTTGCCAGAGGCGGGCGCGGCCTGATTAACGTTTCGGTGGTGTCGCACTTTGGCGAAGGCGAACGGATTGAGCTTTTCGGCAGCGAGGGAACGCTGCTAATTGATAGCGAAGGGCGCTTGTCGGGCAGCAAAGCCGGGAAAGACCAGCGCTTGCAGTTGCTGCCCGTGCCGCCAAAGTATAACGATGGGCCTTCCTCGAACGACCCGCGCTTGCGGCCTTTCGTAACGCTGGCTTCCGATTTCGTGGCGGCTGTACGCGCCGCTAAAGAGGGGAATTTGCCTGACCCTGAACATAGCCCCGGTTTCGGCGACGGCTACAAAGTGCAACAGGTGCTGGATGCCGCCCACCAATCAGCCGAAACCCGGCGTTGGGTCTCGTTGCCGCCACCGAGTTAGAAATATTCACCACGGAGGCACGGAGACACGGAGAATTTTAAACAAAATCAGGGATGAAGTAATATTAGAGCAAGCAATACAAGCTTTAGATATGCGCCACAGAGAACACCGAGCAAAATTAAAAATTGGTTTTATCTCCGTGCTTCCGTGTCTCCGTGGTGAATTTCTTTCTCAAGGTAAACACATAAAATTAAAAAGAGAGGGTTGGTTGTATGGCAGATAGTGAAGGAACTGGGAACGGAAATGGTAACGCTAATAATGGTAATTTTTTCAGGTTCGGCGGTAACGGAAACGGGAAAAAGGGCAATGGCAACGGTGGCACTGGTGACGAAGAAGTTTTAGGGCCGGGCGAAGAATTTGAGGATGATGAAGAAGATGGACACGAGCATGAATATTCTAACATCGCTCAGTCGCCCAATCTTTCGGCTTACGAAGAATTGGTGCATCAGGTCATCACTCTTGAATTTCATGACCGGGGCATGACGCTCGATTTCAGCTACGAAGAAGCAAACGAACTGGGTCAGGTATTGGCTGCCATCATGAATTACCTCAGCCGCAAACGCACCTATGAATCTTAGTTTTGAGTTTTGAGTTTTGAATTTTGAATTAAGAACCGAACACAGATGAACGCAGATTAGCACAGATGGACACAGATTAGTTATCAGTTGTCAGTTATCAGTTGTCAGTCGTCAGTTAGTCATCACAGTTTGTGGTAGGGGCTAATTGCATTCGCTCCATATGGCTCAACCTAAGAGTTTAAGCTTGAAGATGGTACGCAAGGGAAGCCCGCCTGGGACTAAACTCCCAGGCTAAGTTGCTAAAGTAAGCTGAAGCTCACTAAAATATCGTGTGGCGTGCCTGAATTTCAGACGGCTTGAACTTTTTAGCCTGCGAATTTACTCGCAGGCGACCATTACCACTGCACTACCAGGTTAGCCTCTTTCTTAGTTTAATGCGTATGGGGGAATTCTATAAACCAATACCGTAATTTTACTCTTTAACCCATCTTATTCCAAAGGACGAATGCAATTAGCCCCTACCACAAACTGTGATGACTAACTGACGACTGACGACTGACAACTGACAACTGATAACTAATCTGTGTCCATCTGTGCTAATCTGCGTTCATCTGCGTTCATCTGTGTTCCCTCCTGACTAATTACCGCCGGGTAGTAACCGCCAGCAGCAGGTAGCAGAAAACACCAGCGCCGCCCAGGTAGCCGAAGACGGAGAATGCCAGGGTTAGCGGCGTTGTGCCGTTTATGCCGGGCAGTTTTTTTATCAGGGGTAAATTTCGGAAGCGTTCTTGCAAGTGTCCGATATTAAAATAGGTGAGGGGCGCGAAGATAAAGGCGGCGGGTACGCCAAAGACCGCCAGCAACGGAATGCCCGGCACGAGCAGAATCAGGCCCATTACGCAGAAAAGCGCCGTCACCAGACAACCGACCCCCGATTCGAGTGTCCCCCCGAAGCGGCGTTGCGCCTCGTAATCGAGCGCAGGGTCAAGGGCGGCTTCGCGGGCCAGCCAATCTACTTCGCCCCAGGTCTCCGGCGCTTTATCTTTATCTTTAGCTTCAATAGACTCAAAATGACCATCGGCGGCAGAAGTCGGCTGACTGGCGACTTTAGATTCAGGTTGGGGCGTTCCGCAATTCAGGCAAAAGCGCGAACCTGATGGTAATTCGGTCTGGCAATTTATACACGTCATGGGGTATATTATAAAGGTGCGTTTAGCCAATCGCAAGGTTAAAAGTAATTTGAGAATAGGACGAATTAGTTAAGGTTGGGGATATGGCACAGGAACTAGCCCAAAACGAGTCGGACGAACCGCAAGATTCTGGCGCTACCGGGAACGAGATTGAAACTATTATTGAAAAAGAGGCGGTTATTCCGCCCGCCACGCCGCAAAAGGCCCGCCGGAAAGACCGCCTGCCGTTCAGAAGAATAGCTAACGACCTTCAATTTGAAATCAAAGAAAAGAAATTCTCGCAAGGTCGCAGCCTGAACGAAGCCTTTCAACTGGCAACTGGCCCGTTAAAGTGGTTCTATGGCTTCATTCTTTCGATTCTGGAATTTCTGGATGATTTATGTATGATGCTGGCGGCGGCGGTCAGCTACTTCACTTTTTTCTCGCTCTTTCCCTTGATTCTAGGAATGGCGGCTATCGGCAGTATTTTCATTAGCGATTTGCAAACCCGTATCCAGATTATCAACTATATCAGCGCCAACATTCCGCAACTCTCCCTCATCGGGCTGGATATTCCGGGCCTGGTAAACGGCTTTCTGGATAATTTAGAGCATAACCGGGGCGTGCTGGCAGCGATATTTCTGCTTTTGGCCTTCTGGTCTGGCACAGGCATTTTCGATTGTATTATGAATACCGCCAACCGCATCTTTGAAGTTAATTGGGACAGACGGAATTTCTTTTACAAGCTTTTCCTGCGCTTCGTAATGCTCTTTGGGGTAGGCGGCGTTTTGCTGGGAACTTACGTCACTTCCGCCGTGCTGAATTTCCTGATAAATTTCGGCTCGGACGCGGATAGAGTCGGTTATCTTAAAACGCTGTTCGATATTGCCAATACGGTATTCTCAATTCTGCTGGTCTGGGGCGCACTGATAATTCTGTTCCGCTTCGCCCCCTATTTCAAATACAAAAGCTGGAAACCGGTTTTACTGGGCGCTTTCGTCTCTTCTGTCCTGTTGCAAATCGTGCGGTGGGGGTTTGGCTTCTACCTGACTTTCTTTCACGGCGCAAACTCCTACACCCTCACGTATGGCGCAATCGCCGGAATTGTTCTCTTCATCTTTTTTGTCTACCTGGGTTCGTGCGTGCTGCTCTATGGCCTGGAAGTAACCGCAATCGCGGCGGGCGTGGTAAAACACAACGTCTTTGAACCGATTTACAACAATATTCGGGTAGTCTACATCTACCGCGATGCCGACAAACCATCTCAAGACAAGCCCGCTAACGAAACCACGCCGCCAAACACATCAGCCTGAGAATCTATCTTTGAAATTGGTAACTTAAGCAAAAACGCTCGGCACTCAAGGCCGAGCTACCTAGCCAAAGCCCACTGAAGGGGCTGGTAAATGCACCAACATTGAGAAGTTTTAGTCCCTTTAGCGGACTTACGCTGTGTAGCTCGGCCTTGAGTGCCGAGCGCGCCTACCACCGTTTTACCCCGTCAGCCCATTTCTTAAATTGACTCACATAATATTTCAAACCGATTTGAGTCGTGTAGTCCTGAAAATCGGCCTGTAGGACATGATAGCGCTCCGCTTTAACTAAAAATAAGCCAAATTACTCACCACAGAGTACGCAGAGGACGCAAAGGAAAATTAAAAATAGGCACCCCTTTTAGAACCAAAACCGAATTTGACAGGGAGGCAGTTTCATTATATAATTTCAACTCGCAGTCTAATACGACTCACAGAATGACAGGGCCGCAGGGCCGGACTTATAAATGTAAATTGACCTGAAATAGTTCTGTGCGCGGCGGGCCGGTTGGCCCGATTATTGTGAGACGACACAGAACAAAGGGCCGGTGGGCCGTTGAGGAGGAAAGTAAAGTGTTTGCGGTAGTCGAAACGGGAAGCAAACAGTACAAAGTACAGCCCGGTCAACTGATTAAAGTTGACCGTTTAGAGGGCGAAGAAAACGGCGAGATTCGCCTGGAAAAAGTGTTGATGGTCTCGAACGAAGGCGGCACTGTAACGATTGGTACGCCCGTAGTAGCGGGTGCAGCAATTCGGGCCACCATTGTAGAGCAGGGCAAAGGCCAGAAAATTCGCGTCTTTCGGTATAAATCCAAGAAGCGCTATCGTCGTGTCATGGGCCATCGCTCACACATTACTACGCTCAAAATTGAGGAAATTATTAACGCATAACTATTTACGATTTACGATTTACGATTGCATCAGGTCTGATGAATTGACGCAATTGTAAATTCGGGAACAAAAATCGGGTAAACTGCGTATTATATTTAGCAGCACATCCCATTCTTGCAGAGCCTAATCGTAAATCGTAAATCGTAAATAACTAAGGGAAGGGTTTAAAAATGGCTCACAAAAAAGGGGTGGGTAGCTCACGCAACGGTCGTGATAGCAAGCCCAAAATGCTCGGCGTTAAGAAATTCTCCGGCGAAGTTGTCAAGAGTGGCATGATTCTGGTACGGCAGCGCGGAACTTATTTCAAAGCTGGAGAAAATGTTGGCCTGGGCCGCGACCATACGCTGTTCGCGACTGCGCCCGGCACGGTCAAGTTCGAGTGGGATAGCAAAGACAAACAGCGCGTCAGCATCTATCCGCTTGAAGTCGCCGCCGCACAAAGCGCGTTGGTAGCTACGGCTGCTCAGTAGTCCATTCAGAACAATTTATTTATAAAAAAGGGGTATTCAAACCAATCATGAAACAGGGTATACATCCCAGGTACACCGAGGCCACCGTTGTATGTGCAACGTGTGGGACGACCTGGAAAACTCGCTCTACCAAGAGCGGCACTATTCGTACCGAGCTTTGCTCAAGCTGCCATCCTTTCTTTACCGGGGAGCAGCGCATTGTTGATACCGCCGGTCAGGTAGACCGCTTTATGCGCCGTATGAGTCTGCGCCAGGACGCAAAGGCCAAAAAGCTTGAAGCTGAAACTGCCGAAACCGCCGAAACCAAGTAGTAACAAGCATTTCTTTATTCTGAAATTAGTTTGATAATACGGTAGGGGTTCAATGAATTGAACCCAATCGGGTTTGATAAATCAAACCCCTACCAGTTTTGAAATAGACATTTAGAATAAAGAGCAAAATAAGAAAAAAGAGCCGCCGCTTTGCCTGAACCAAACGGCGGCTCGATTTGTTTAACGAATACCTTACAGGGGCAGGGCGAGGAAACCTCATAAGTGTCAAGTTAAGGAAATCACAAAGGCTGTTCAGGGCGGTAGGGGCGGCTACGCCTCGCATACGCCCTTTTGACCTGAGATAGTGTTCAAGGGCGTATGCGATTCGCCCCTACCAAAAATCGGCACTGACGGCTTGAGACCTTGCCAGCCTCAAAACCGATTTGTGAAAAGCTTAACTTGACCCTTATGACGCAACCTCGCCCCAACTGATTTAATAACTTTGAACTAATTTAGAAAGGAGCGCCTCTGCGTGTTTGGGGACAATGCTAACCTGCAACGTAAACATGTACGCCGTGACGAAAGTGGCGGCTGGGTCGAAGTAATCTGTGGCAGTATGTTCAGCGGAAAAACCGAGGAACTGATTCGGCGAATTAAACGAGCGGTAATCGCCAAACAGGTTGTGCAGGTTTTCAAGCCCAGCATTGACACCCGCTATCTGGTCGAGCAGGTGGCCTCGCATAGCGGCGTTTATTTCAAGGCTGAACCTGTCACCGATGTAGCCCAGATGCGCGAATTTCTTGACCGCAACGCCGAAGTAGTGGCGATTGACGAAATACAGTTCTTCGAGGAAGGCGTGCTGGATTTCTGCCGCGAACTGGCCCAGGAAGGGCGGCGCGTTATTGTCGCCGGACTAGACCTCGATTTCCGAGCCGAGCCGTTTGGCCCAATGCCCGCACTCATGGCCGAAGCCGAGCAAGTAGACAAACTACAGGCGATTTGCCTCGTCTGCGGCGCACCCGCCAGCCGTACCCAGCGCCTGATAAACGGCGAACCCGCCAACTACCACGACCCGATTATTCTGGTCGGCGCAAGCGAAAACTACGAAGCGCGCTGCCGCCGCCATCATACCGTACCGAAGGATTAAAGCCAGCTTGAGCAAGCGGCTGAAAATCGGGATAGATGCCCGCTATGTCCAACAACATTTTCCGGGCATCGGGCGCTATGTTTATGGGTTGGTCAAAGGACTAGCCGAACTTGAGTCGCCTGAAACCAATTTTGAAATAGGGCTAATCTACAATCCGGCCCTCCCTGACTGCCGCCACCATTTGCCCGAACTGGTGCAACGCTACCCCACTCGCTTGAAACTAATAGAAACCCATGTAAAACCGTTCTCGGTAGGGGAACAGTGGCGCTTGTTTGGGCTGGTGCGTCGCGAAAAATTCGATTTGTGGCACGCCCCCTACTATATTCGCCCTTACGTATTGCCCTGTGCTTCGGTGCTAACCGTCCACGACGTAATCGGGGCGCGGATGCCCGACGCGCTGCCTTCTCGCAAAGCGCGCTGGTTGTTTGAAATTACTACTCAGCTGGCTCTGTTAAGCTCACCGCATATTATCACTGTCTCCAATGCTGCCCGTCAGGATTTATTGCAACTGTACAAAGTGCGACCCGCCAGAATCCGGGTTGTGCCGGAAGCCGCCGACGAGCAATTTCAGCCCTTTTCGCCTGAAGAAAAAGAATTGACCCGCGCCCGCCTGAAATTACCGTCCTCGTATTTGCTCTATCTGGGCATTAACAAGCCGCACAAAAATCTGGCGCGATTGCTGGAAGCCTTCAAGCTTTTTCGCGATAAAACCGATTCAAAAATTGTGTTGGTGCTGGCGGGTAAAGAAGATAATCGCTACGCCCCGGCATTGCACCAAAAAGCCGCGCAACTTGGACTAACCGAAGAATCGTTGCGTTTCTGGGGCGAAGTAAGCGAGGCCGATTTGCCCGCCCTTTACGCCTGCGCCGACGCTTTTGTGTTTCCATCGCTCTACGAAGGTTTCGGACTGCCCGTACTGGAAGCCATGCAAAGCGGCACACCCGTAATCTGCGCCAACAATAGCTCTTTGCCTGAAGTAGCGGGCGAGGCGGCGCTCCTTTTCCGGGCCGAAGATGTAACCGAATTGGCAACCCGTCTGGAACAGCTAATCGAAAATCCCGCGCTACAAACGGAACTATCCCAAAAAGGGCTGGCCCGTGCCGCCCAATTTAGCTGGCAGCACACGGCTGAACAAACTTTGCGAATTTATCGTGAGGCAGCAGGATAAAATGCAGGAACACAGATGAACAAGCCCTGGAAGAGTTCCCTGTGGGCAGAGAATCACAGATGGACACAGATTTTTATTAGGTTCAGCCCGCCCTGGAATAAATTCCGGGCTACGTAGCCAAAGTGGTTTGAAAACCACTACCGAAAACTGATCTACATCTTACCTGTATCCAGTGGATTTAAATCCACTTGAGCTACGGAGCCAGTAATTCATTCCAGGGCGGCTTCACTCGCGTACTCTCTCCGAGAAAATTATTTAATTTGACCTGGCTAAATAGAACAATTTAAGGTTCGAGCATGAAAATTCTACATATCTACAAAGATTACTACCCGGTGTTGGGCGGAATTGAGAATTACGTCCGGCAACTGGCTGAAGCGATGGTCGAGCGCGGTCATCAGGTGGAAGTGCTGGTGACTAATCCAACCCGCCGGACACTGCACGAAAGCCGCGCCGGAGTAAAGGTGACAAAAGCGGCAAGTCTGGCGACGGTTGCCTCAACCCCCCTCAGTCTTAGTTTGCCGTTGGCTTTGTATCGCCGCCACTATGCCGCCAATCCGCCTGATATTATTCATTTGCACGCGCCCTACCCGGTGGGCGAAGTGGCATGGCTGCTTGGCAACAGCTTGCCCCGCTTTGGCAAGAAACGGCCCCGCACCGTATTGACCTATCATAGCGACATCGTGCGCCAGCGCCGCTTGCTGACCTTCTACGGCCCATTTTTGAAACAGACGCTGGCGCGGGTAGACCGCATTATCGCCACCAGCCCAAACTATATTCAAAGCTCCGCCTTTTTAAAGCCGGTAGCCAATAAATGCCGGGTCGTGCCGCTTGGTGTCGAAGTTGGTCGCTTTGAAAATGCTGATAGCGAAATGGTCAAAAACATTCGAGAACGTTACGCCACCACACCCGACGAAGTGCTGCTGCTTTTTGCCGGACGGCTGCGCTACTACAAAGGGCTACAATTCTTGCTGGAAGCAATGCCACAGGTAAGCCAGCAAGCCCGGTTACTCATTATTGGTATCGGGCAAATGGAGCAAACTTTGAAAGAGCAAGCCACCCGCTTGAAACTGGATAAGCGGGTAATTTTCCTGGGTGAAATACCCGATGCCGAACTATCCGCCCATTATGCCGCCAGCGACCTTTTTGTGTTGCCCTCGTGCGAACGCAGCGAAGCTTACGGCATCGTCCAGCTAGAAGCGATGGCGGCAGGCAAACCAGTTATCTGCACCGAACTGGGGACTGGTACATCTTATGTAAACTTGCATGGGGAAACCGGGTTGGTTGTACCTCCCGCCGACTCAAAGGCATTGGCAAAAGCAATTAATGAACTGGTGGCTGACCCGGAGCGACGGAAAGAAATGGGGCAGCGCGGGCAAGTACGCACCCACGCCGAATTTTCAATTAAGCAAATGACTGAAACCATAGAAAAGCTTTATATGGAGCTATTATCGGGCGACTGAGCCTCGGAATCTTGTTCGGTAGCCTGAGCCGCTCCCCGGCGATTACTCGAACGCCGTTGCGGTAAGTTCGCCGCTTTGGATTTAGCGCGATGCTGACGAGCCAGGTCATTGAGCGATTGGGCGGCATCAAGCTGATGAGCCATTAACGACATCAAGAGCTGGTAAAGGTCATAAATTTCAGTATCTTCAACTTGCTTGACCTGTTCTATTCGCATTTGAATTTCGAGCAGCGCGGCATCAGACACCCGAATGCGGTCATCAATCTGATTAAACCGCACGTTATCGCTTTCGACCTGCCCGGTGACAAGCTGGTTGACGTTAAAGAACTGGCCTTCGGTTTGCTGCCGAATCTCTTCCAGGCGGTCTTGATAAACCACATAGCGCTCACTGAGCACTTTTTCAACTCTGGCAATATGGGATTGAATCCGGCCATCTTCTTGATGCAAAACTTCAAACATCGGCGGCAATTCTTCCAGTCGAGCCGCATCGAGACGCTGCAAATCTTCCACACGAGTGATGCGATTAGAGAAAAGCGCTACCTCTTCGCGCAGACTCTTAATTTCCTCGCGGGTTTCCTCGGCCTGACGGCGGACTACTTGCTCATTGCTATGAATAATATCCATGATACGTTCGAGTTCGCGCTGGTAAAATTCTTGGGCATTGGCAGTAATTTTAACGGCTTCGCGCAAGTCCTTAATCTGACCATCCAGCCGCCCAATTTGGGCCTGCACATCCCGCACCGCCATATAGACTTTTTCTAAAGCGCTTTTATCCAGACCAACTTGTTCACTCTCACGGCGGCGCGCCTCCAAAATTTCAGCTACTTGAGAACGAAGTTCGCGCAAAGGCTTGGCTGGTTCATTCACCCGCACCTGAAGCTCGGAAACTTCCTGTTTCAAGCGGTGTTCTTCTAGTAGCCGCACCTGTACCATCTGGGTCAACTCGGCAGATTGCTTGTCAGCTTGTTCACGCACCTGAATAATACGGGCTTCGCTCTGCTTCCAGTTATCTTCCAGCGAATGTTGGCGCGCCACCTGTTCGCGCAATAACCGCCGCAACTCATCCACCTGCTGCTGCAATTGAAAAACCTGGGCTTCGCCTTTTTTGGAATGGTCGCTATCGCGGTAATTTTTGCCTATTTCCATAAAATTTTTCTAGTCAAATCCTTCTTTTAAGTTTTTCACCTACACCCAGGCTAAAGCCGGGGAAGTTTTTAGCTTTTGAAAATTTTTGCAAAAATTTTCAAAAGCTAAAGAAAAAGTGGTATCAAGAGCGGCCTGGAACTTGCCAAACTTTTCTGGCAAGAGCAAAGCCTGAGTAGGAGTGCCTATTTTTGCAGCGCTGATTTCAGTAGGGGCGAATCGCATACGCCCATTTTGACCTGGCACAGCGTTCAAGGGCGTATGCAATTCGCCCCTACCGAGGCCAATTTCGGCACTCCCGACTGAGTTATAAAGTATGTAATTTACGGGCTTCTTTTAGAAGCGCCTGAATATAGTCGTGGTCGGCGGGCAAAGCCCGGTGCGCCAAAGTAGTATCGTGGGCGGCGGCTTGTGCTGGCGTTTCACCCGCCAGCACTCGCAGGGAAGCCCTGACTGAAGCCGAAAGTGCCTGTTGGTCGTAGCCCCCTTCCAAACTTAACGCCAACCGCCCGTCGCAAAAAGTTTCAGCCAACCGTTTTACGCGGGCGGTCATTTCGGCAAAGCCGGGGGTAGAAACCGTCAGGGCCGTAGCGTAGAGCGCTTCACGCCAGTGAGCGTCGTAGCCCGCCGAAACCAGAATAAATTCGGGCTTGAAACGGGCGGCTAACGGCTCTAAAATTTCGGTGAAAGCTTCCAGCATTACTTCATCACCCGCTCCGGCAGGCAATGGCAGATTGGCGGTATAGCCGCGCCCCTTGCCGTGTCCCACATCGTCCAGATAACCTGTGCCGGGATAAAGCGGTGATTGGTGGGTTGAATAAAACAGCACCTGCGGGTCATTGTAAAAAGCGTCCTGTGTGCCGTTGCCGTGATGTACGTCCCAATCCACGATTAAAACCCGGCTCAAGCCATGCTTCTCGATTAAATAGCGTGCCGCAATCGCCACGTTATTAAACAGGCAAAAGCCCATCGCCCGCTGCGCTACCGCGTGATGGCCGGGCGGACGAACCAGCGCAAAAGCGTTTTGTACCTCGCCCGCCAGCACCGCGTCCACCGCCTGCACCAATCCTCCGGCAGCACACAGTGCCGCCTCGAAAGACCCAACCGACACGTTAGTATCCAACTCCAAACGTCGTTCGCCACTGGCACAAAATCTACCTAATGCTTCGATATAGGCCGCATCGTGAACCTGTCCAACCAATGAAAGGGCGGCTTCTTGTGGCTCGATAGAGACAAACCGCCCACTTTCATCATTCAGCAATTCAGCAACAGGTGCAGCCAAAGCCGCAAGTCGGCCCTGGTTTTCAGGATGCCGTCCGCCCGTATCGTGTTCGCTATAGACCGGGCCGGTGACAATCGCCGTCGGCTTTTGGCTCACTTCAACTTCTGCCATTCAACTTGCTCACAACCAGAAACTAGAAACCAGAAACTAGAAACTTCTTTTAAGCAAAGCGCTGGCGAATATTGTAAAACGCCGCTTTGCCGGGATAAATCGCGCTCTTGCCCAATTGCTCCTCAATTCGCAGCAATTGGTTATATTTAGCCACCCGGTCGCTGCGGGCTGGTGCGCCAGTTTTAATTTGCCCGGTGTTCAGGGCCACCGCCAAATCCGCAATCGTAGTATCTTCGGTCTCGCCGCTACGGTGGCTCATTACCGCCGTATAGCCCGCTTTTTGGGCCATTGATACCGCGTCAATCGCTTCGGTCAGGCTGCCAATCTGGTTAACTTTGGTCAGCAGCGAATTGGCCGCGCCTTCCTTAATGCTACGAGCTAATCGCTCGACGTTGGTAACAAGTAAATCGTCACCCACAATTTGCACCCGGTGGCCCAACCGCTTGCAGAGCATCTTCCAGCCATCCCAATCGTCTTCCGCCAGACCGTCTTCCAGCGAGATAATCGGATATTTCTGCGTCCAGGTGTCCCAAAACTCGACCATTTCTTCGGTGCTGAGGCTACGGTTCTCTTTCGCCAGCACATAGCGCCCGTTCTCGTAAATTTCGCTGGTGGCCGGGTCGAGTGCCAGAAAAATCTGTTCGCCAGCTTTATATCCGGCTTTTTCGACTGCTTCCAGAATTACTTCGATAGCTTCTTCGTTGCTCTTGAGCGAAGGAGCATAGCCGCCCTCATCGCCAATGCCAGTACTGTAGCCTTTGCTGCTCAACACTTTGTGGAGCATATGATAAATTTCCGCGCCCCACTGCAACCCTTCCGAAAAACTTTCCGCCCCGACTGGCATTACCATAAATTCCTGAAAATCGGTGGAATTTTCGGCGTGCTTCCCGCCGTTCAAAATATTCATCATGGGGACGGGCAGGGTGCGTGCGCCTACACCGCCCAAATAGCGGTAAAGCGGAATATCCAGCGCATCGGCACTGGCGCGGGCAATTGCCAGGGACACTCCTAGAATCGCATTTGCACCAAGTACACTTTTGTTGGGCGTGCCGTCAAGTTCCAGCATTAGCTGGTCAATTTCGGTCTGGTCTAATGCGTCCAGACCAATAATCGCGCCCGAAATTGTGCTATTGACATTGGTTACGGCGTTACGCACGCCTTTGCCGCCATAACGCTGCTTATCACCGTCGCGCAACTCGACTGCTTCGTGTGCGCCCGTGCTGGCTCCGCTCGGTACGGCAGCCCGACCACGTCCACCGCCCGTCAGCAAAACTTCTACTTCCAGCGTGGGGTTGCCGCGTGAGTCCAGAATTTCTCGACCAATCACCTGTTCTATAAAGGTTGACATTCTCACACGCTCCTGTTTCCGCACTGCTAAAATTTAACTAAATAAACGCTCTCGAATTACCTGAACAACTGGGTTCATAATACACGAAAGTCAGGCCAAACTCAAACCGGGAAGATTATTAACCACAGATGAACACCGATAAACACAGATAAATCCAGGAGAATTATAACGTTAAAACGTAGTAAAAAGGCACTTCCTGTTGAAAGGGAGCGCCATTTTTGGCAGAGGTAAATTTCGTAGGGGCGAATCGCATACGCCCTTGAACAATGTGCCGGGTTTAAGGGCGTATGCGATTCGCCCCTACCTTTACTGTTTTCGGCACTCCTTCAAAAAGTAGCCTGGAAGGTTATCTAGTTCTTTCTTTTGAAAGCTTCTGCATTATTACGCAACCAATTCTCAAATTCTAATTTTACCTGGTCTCGGTCATCATCAGGACTGGCTGCCCGCTCAAGCCAATCAAAATTATAGCCTCATCAACAAAGGTTGGTAAGCGATACCCACTTATAGACAAAAACACTCCAAGAACAGCAAAAGCGGTTCGTTTGTTCCCATCTAAAAAAGCCTGAGCTTGAGAAATCCCTATACACAGAATAGCCGCTTGAGCCAGTATATCCGCACCTTCATAGTAAGCGGCATTTTTTGGTTTCTCAAGTACACTGACTAAACCATTTTCATTTCTTAGGGGCTGGGCTGCTTCCCCCACGGCCTCAAGAGTCCTTTTATGTACTTTTTAACCTGACTCAAACTAAGATAGATTACTTCGATTTAACCCACTTCCTATATTTAACGGCCTTTCAGAGCCATGTAAACGTTTTTATGGTTAGTCAAAGTGTAATCTAAAGCTTCCTCCATTTCAGGAGTTAACTCATCATCGTCTTCAGATTCAGCAACCTGTGAAACTCGCTTACTTAATTCAAATACTTTAGTAGCATCTACCTCTGGAATGAGAATATTGTTTTCTCGTGCGGTTTTGAGCCATAATTCTTTTGCAATCAAGACTTCTTCTAATGCTTTTTGAGGAGTGTCACCAAAAGCACTACAATTCTTCAAGGCCGGAATATCGGCTATATAGCCTTCATCTTCTTCACTATAAAATATTACAATCGGATATTCAGTCTCTCTCGTCGTCGCCATCGTCATAATTATCACCCAAATTTAGGTAATAGACTTTTGTGATAAAGCATATTCGAGTATAGCATAAAGGTAGACAAACCAAAATTACTATTCAATCTGACAGGATTGCTATACCCAATACCTTTATTCCAAAGCGGCCCGTATCTTCGCCGCGTTCGCTTCAAGTTCTTCGGCGGTGGCGGGGGTGCCGCGTGTCCAGATAGCGTACAGGTCGTGGCCTACGTCGCCCTGGTAGCGCGGGATAACGTGCTGGTGCAGATGAAAAACGCTTTGCCAGGAGCTTGAGCCGTTATTTTGAAGCATCTGCACGCCATCGGCATTAAAGGCTTTTTTGACGGCACGGGCGACACGGGCCGAAGCCAGCGCTACCTGGGTCAACGCCTCATCCGTAATTTCAAAGACGTTCTCGTAATGGTCTTTGGGAATGACCAGGGCGTGACCCGGCTGGGTCTGTTGCAAATTCATAAAGACGAAGACATTGTCATCATCATAAACTCTCGCCGCCGGTATCTGTTCGGCGATAATTTTGCAAAAAAGGCAATTCGGGTTATTCGCCATCGTGCTACACTCCTTTATTTTGGATTTTTGGGCTGTTAATGTCTGCTATACCAGGTTTCTTCATTATATCTATAGATTAACCCGGCTGTAAAGTTAAATCAAAATGGCTGTAGGAGGGGGCTGCGCCCTCGATTTGACCTTTGCTAATGCCGAAAATCGAGGGCGCAGCCCCCTCCTACACGAGTTCTTAGTAAATAAATGTCATTTGACAATTGGGCCTCTGAGTGAGAAAATTCACTATTAGTGGCAGCGAAGCCCCTTCAATAGACTCTGGTTATTTAGTCTATTCAGTATAGTAAAATTGCACACAGTAATTATTTTAGTTGGCAGTTTGGTCTGTCTGGTAAAAATAGTTAGGAGAATAATTGTTCAGGGAGCTACCGGGACGGGAAAACCGAATTCGGCCTGAACAAAGTGCCAAAATTAGAGAAATTTGAGATTTGAAAGGAGCAAGGCAACTTGGCTAACAAAAAGATTCGGGTAGCGATTATCGGGGTTGGTAATTGCGCCTCCTCTTTGGTGCAAGGAGTAGAATTCTACAAGAACGCGAAGGATGAGGATTTTGTACCTGGTCTGATGCACGTCACGCTGGGTGGCTATCACATCAGCGACATCGAGTTTAGCGCCGCTTTCGACGTTAACGTGACCAAAGTCGGCAAAGACTTGAGCGAGGCTATCTGGGCCGAGCCGAACAACACCATCAAGTTCAGCGATGTTCCCCACCTGGGCATTCCGGTTCACCGGGGCATGACCCACGACGGTTTGGGCAAATATCTGAGCCAGGTCATCACCAAAGCGCCTGGGCCAACGGCTGATATTATCGGCGTGCTGCGCGAGACCAAGACCGATGTAGTAATCAACTACCTGCCCGTCGGCAGCGAAATGGCAACCAAGTGGTATGTCGAGCAGTGCCTCGAAGCCGGTTGCGCTTTTGTCAACTGCATCCCGGTCTTTATTGGGCGCGAAGAATACTGGCAGCGCCGCTTCCTGGCGAAGGGTTTGCCGATTATCGGCGACGACATCAAGAGCCAGGTCGGAGCGACCATTACGCACCGCAACCTGACCCGTCTGTTCGAGGAGCGCGGTGTCAAAGTTGACCGCACCTATCAGCTTAACATCGGCGGCAACACCGATTTCATGAATATGTTGGAGCGGGAACGGCTGGAGTCGAAGAAAATCTCCAAAACCAACGCCGTCACCAGCCAGTTAGATAATCAAAAACTGGAAGACAAGAACGTTCACGTCGGCCCGTCCGATTATGTTCCCTGGCTGACCGACCGCAAGTTCGCTTTTATCCGCATGGAAGGCACCACCTTCGGCAACGTGCCGATTCTGGCCGAACTGAAGCTGGAAGTTTGGGATAGCCCAAACAGTGCCGGAGTAGTAATTGACGCGGTACGTTGCGCCAAGCTTGCCCTTGACCGGGGTATCGCTGGCACGATTGCCGGACCGAGCGCCTACTTTATGAAGAGTCCGCCGGTACAGTACCACGATGACATCGCCCGTCGCATGGTAGACGATTTCATTGAAGGTAAAGACGACACTCGTCTGCCCTTCGACACCACCGTCACCACTACCGCCGAATAAGTAACGGGTGATTGATTAGGAGGGAGGCGTAGAAATAAATCTATGCCTCCCTCCTTTTTGTTTATTTGGAAAAGAATTGGGTATTGGAAAGTTATTAAATTGATATGGGTTATGTATACCAAAACAGGAAAGTGATGTTAGAATATATAATAGAAATAGACAGATATAGGTTTGTTACCTGCTAAACAGCAATTATTGTTTCATCCTAAGAATCTTAAGAAGGGGAGTTAATAGTGACCAAAGTGGGACTATCCGATACATTTTCTGAACGGGTTTCTCCTTTTTTGTCGCCTGCTCCTGGCCGCAATCAAAAACGTGAACCTCTTGTACAACCGTTCGTCAAGTGGGCTGGTGGGAAACGTCAACTTCTTCCCTTTATTCGCCCACTTATGCTTCATAAAATCAAACAGTATTATGAGCCGTTTCTAGGAGGCGGGGCAGTCTTCTTTGATCGGCAACCCTCAATTGCAACCCTTAACGATACAAACGCAGAACTTATTAACTGTTATGAAGTTATTCGTGATTTTCCAGAAGAATTATTAATCGAAACGCTGAATCACCCAAATACGAGTGAGCATTTTTATCGTGTCCGTGAAATGGATCGGAGTGAAAACTTCGCATTATTATCAGCAGTACAGCGAGCAGCGCGGCTACTTTATCTAAATAAAACTTGCTACAATGGCCTGTTTCGGGTCAATAGTCAGGGGCAATTTAATGTTCCTTTTGGGGATTATAGAAACCCTGTTATTGCCGACCCTACTGTTATCCGCGCTGTAAGTAGGTATCTTAACACTGCCAAAATCACTTTCCGAAGTGTAGATTTTGCCCTGGCGGTCGAGAACGCTGGGCAAGGGGATTTTATCTATTTCGATCCTCCTTACGACCCGGTATCCGACACATCCTCTTTTACTGGCTATAGCCTGAATGGGTTTACACGAGAAGAGCAACAACGCCTCAAAGAGGTATGTGATGAGCTTACAGAGCGTACTGCTAAAGTGATTGTTTCTAACTCAGATACGACATTTATCCGCCAGCTATATTCTGGGACAAACTATACTGTCCAAACTGTACAGGCGCGGCGCAATATCAATTCTGTTTCATCAGGTCGGGGGAAAGTTGACGAGGTGATCATCCTAAATTACACGCCATAGGGGTTCCGAAAAATGTCCGCTCAGAAATCAAAAAATGATACTGCATGGGAAGCATTATTTACCGAACATAATATTCTGGATGATATTGAGGCGAATGGCATTCATCGTATTACTGCCAGCGCAATCAACAAAAAGCGCGAAGCACGATTAATGACAAAGTTTGATCACCATATCAATCTTCCGAAAATTTTTTCGCATAACAAACTAGCTATACTCCCGGACTCCCGCTCTTCCTATGTTATCGGGCGATTTAACTGCTATGAGTCCATTCCTGAAGAATTCAAGGATGATATTTTGGAGAGGGCGTTCCCTGACTGGATGAAGTCTCTTTCTTCAACCAATTTGTATTCTGAATCAGCGACTATCCTATGCGCCTATCATGCGGGTTTAATAAGAGAGGTACTTGATGAAGAAGTAGCCTTTACGGTTTTCGGTCGGATGTCTACTGGTAAATTTGATTTCTCTATTCAACTCATGAATGAAAAAGCACCCCTAAATCAGTTTCTAACTGTTGATAGAGCGCAATGTGAAATTGATGGGGGATTTGAGAGTTTGGAATCGTTCGCTGTTCTGGAAGTGAAAAACGAAGAGGTAACAGATTTTCACATCCGACAGCTATATTACCCCTATCGTCTCTGGGCTACTAAACTGACTAAGCGGGTAATCCCGATTTTTTTAACCTATTCCAATGAAATTTTTACTTTCAGCGTTTACGATTTTGAACGTCCAAATGATTATAATTCTCTTAAACTGCTGAAAAGAAAGCGCTATCAAATTGTACCAACTGATATTGAAGTTGAAGATATTCGCCGTATTCTTGCTATTACAAAAGTACAGCCGGAACCTGTATCAATTCCATTTCCACAAGCTGATCGGTTTGAGCGCGTTATAGATCTTCTTACCCGACTTCAGGCGGCGGGTGGAACGCTCACCCAAGAAGAAATTACCACAAATTATGCGTTTGATATTAGGCAAACACAATATTACACGAGCGCGGGACGCTATCTAGGTTTAATTGAGACTGCCAAAGAAACAGAACGAGGGGTGATTATCTATTCACTTACACCTTTCGGAACTCAGTTAATAAATAAAGCGCCCAAAGCTCGGAATCTCTCTTTAATAGAGTCAATATTATCCCACGACGTTTTTCGAAAGACGGTAGAATATTATTTGAATAACGCAAAACCACCCTCACCTAATGAAGTGGCAACCATAATGAAAGCAGCGGGATTGCCGCTCAGTGACATTACTGGAAAGCGGCGATCTCAAAGTGTTTTGGGATGGGTAAGGTGGATGATGGAATTAACTACTTCGTAAAAACACCCCACTTCGAGGTTGTTTTTACAAAGTAGCCTACATTGTGTGTCGAGGAGAGGCATATTTTGACAAATACACTATCAGGGTTAGTGCAATTTGAGCAAGAAGCTGCTTGTTGAGTATTAAACTAATACACTAAAATCGAGTTTGATTCCGGCCCATTTATAGATAATTAGAGATTATTAGAACAACTTCTTACGTTTATTTACGCCATTGTCTAATGAAAAGAAGTAGGGATGCTAGAATTGAGTTTGAGAAATAACCCTTAAGAATTTTTGGAAGGGGCAAATATGGCTAATGTAAGCAAGATTGATAGAGAATACTTGACTCATATTCAAGACATGTAAAGGAAGCTGATAAACTGCTTAACGCTTCACAGGGACAAGTTAGTCCAATCTAAATCAGAATTCTAAATAAGATGCGGAAAATTTTGTGTGCCAGACGCAACGGAAAAGACCCGCAATCTATTTGCCGTTGTAACTTGTCGGATAATTTAGATTTGCTATAATATAAAAACAGGTACAATTTGTGCTAACGAAATATTTTCAGTATTGGCATGTTTGGACTAAAGTCCTTCCAAAAATTTAATCCACTCAACAGTTTGCTTCGTAACTTATATTGCAGCTTGAATTGAACTAAAGATTTTTATAAAGGGGGCAATTACAGGATTTGGAGGCGCGGCCAAATCTTTAACAATTCTCTAAAGGTTTTTACACTTATTTAATACTTATTTTCCGTTCCTCCGCTTATAATGCGGTAAGCTTTTCGTCCGATAAGCCAGCTTTGTGATAAGCGCGGAAACGAAAAGCAATTCCCATTAAATATTGGCATTGGCAGGAGCTATATATGTTGGTTTTTAAAGTGCTGGGTCGTTTGCTCAGGCGCTTCTTTGGTGGTATAGGTCATATTTTCGCCAATCTTTTTCGTGCTATTCGTCGCCACGAAACGACGCTAGGTATTGTGGTGGTGCTTGGCCTGGTAGTGGGCGGCATTGCGCTACTTTTGAGCGCCCTCAATATCAACATCGTGGTCGGGCAGCCCCAAGCCTCCACTGCGCCTGTAGTGATAGTAGCCACCCCGATTCCAGCTACCCCCGCACCTATCGCCGCTGCCGCCGCCGTCAGCCGCACCAATGCACCCGATGCAACCGAAGCTTTTATGCGCGGTCAGGTGACATTCGATGCCGCTTCGGTCTGGGATTCGCTGGGTGCAGAACTGCGTACCACCCTTCAGGGTCGAGGTCAGGATAAAGCCGCCGTCGAGCGCGATTTACAAACTCAAAAGAGCAGTGGCATCCAGTACGAAACTTATCAGTATGTTGGTGGTTACAAAACTCCCGAAGGACGCTCGATTCATTTCTATGTCTTGCGCTACCGGGATACCGAAAATAAATCGCGCGAACGCGCCTTTACCTTCCGCCTGGGTGATGACGGCAAAATTATGGCCTTCAACCTGGGATAGGAATTAGTTTTGAGTTTTGAGTTTTGAGTTTTGAATTAAAGACGGGACACAGATGAACGCAAAGTAGCACCACCCTTCGGGTGTGGACACAGATTTTTTGAACTAAAAACCAGAAACTAAAAACTTCTTCTTGCGAACTTTGAACTTTGAACTTTGAACTTTGAACTTTGAACTTTGAACTTTGAACTTTGAACTTTGAACTTTGAACTTTGAACTTTGAACTTTGAACTTTGAACTTTGAACTTTGAACTTTGAAC
>JBBQXW010000109.1:0-20208 GCA_038209275.1 Chloroflexia bacterium
CAAGCGACGTTGGGGCGAAGTACTCAAATGCACTTGGAATCATTTTTGATTCTCCTCATGATTTAGTTTAGAGAGAACTGCTGTTAAGCATCAACAGTTCTCTTTTCTAACCTGTCGAGTTTGATAATTCAAAACTCAAAACTCAAAACTCTCTAATGTTTCCCGTTCGAACTATGGATGGCTTTCCAGAGCTTTTCGGCGCGGAGCGGCATATCAATTTCTTTTACGCCAGTGGAGACGAGCGCATCCATCACCGCATTGACGATACAGGGCGTGCTGCCGATAGTTCCGGCCTCGCCGACACCCTTCGCGCCCAACGGGTTGACCCAGGTCGGCGTGACGGTTGAATCGAGGTTGTAATGCGGCAACTCGGTGGCGGTTGGGACGGTGTAGTCCATCAACGAACCACTGATAAGCTGACCGCGCTCGTCATACACGATTTCTTCGTAAAGCGCCTGTCCGATACCCTGGGCAATGCCGCCGTGTACCTGACCTTCGACTAATAGCGGACTAATCTGGTTGCCGCAATCGTCTACCGCCACGTACTTCAAGATGGTCAGTTCGCCCGTTTCGGCATCTATCTCGACGGCGCTGATGTGCGCGCCAAAGGGGAAAACCAGATTGGGTGGCTCGAAGAAGCGGGTCGCTTCCAGGCCCGGCTCAATCTGCCCGAACATATCGAAGCCAGTAAAGGCTTTGACCGCAATTTCGGTCATGGTCACGCTTTTGCCGGGCGCGCCTTTGACTCCGAACTTGCTATCTTCAAAGACAATATCGTCGGCGCTGGCTTCCAGCATAAATCCGGCAATCTTCTTGGCCTTCTCCTTGATGGTTTCGGTCGCCAGTTTAATCGCCGCGCCGCCCACCGCCAGACCTCGGCTACCATAGGTGCCGTTTCCGGCGATGGTATTCTGGGTGTCGCCGTGCTTGACGATAATGTCTTCCATCGGGATACCAAGTTCATCACCGACAATCTGAGCAAAAGTGGTCTCCTGACCCTGACCGTGTGGCGATGCGCCAGTAAAGACGGTGCATTTGCCGCTAACTTCAAAGCGAATGTTAGCCGATTCCCAGCCTCGTCCACCCAGCACGGCGCTTGGGCCTAGCCCGCAGATTTCCATGTAGGTGCTGATGCCGATACCAATGTAACGGCCCTGCGCCCGTGCCTCGGCCTGGGTCTTCCGCATCCCCTCGTAATCGAACATTTCGAGCGCTTTCGCCAGCGACCCTTCGTAGTTGCCGCTATCGTAGACCAGACCGAGCGGGCTGGTATAGGGGAATTTATCCACTGGAATAAAGTTTTTGCGGCGTACTTCTGCCGGATCCATCTTTAGTTTGATAGCCAACAAATCCATCATGCGCTCAATCATATAGGCCGCTTCGGGGCGACCAGCGCCACGATAGGCATCGGTGGGCGTTTTATTGGTCAGCGTGTTAGCCGACTTGTAGTGAGCGGTAGGAATAGCGTACACGCCATTGATTACCAGCCCGGTAAACTGCGGAATTGCCCCGGTAAACAGAGTATGGAAAGCGCCCATGTCAGAGTAGGCCGTAATATCGAGGCCAGTCACAACACCTTCTTTGGTCGCGGCTACTTTCACATAGTCCACTTGGCCGCGTCCTTGCGAACTTGCCAGCAAGTGTTCGCTGCGGGTTTCCGACCATTTGACTGGCGTACCGAGCATTTTAGCCAGGAAGCAAGCGACTAACTCTTCGCGGTAAAGCGGAATTTTAGTGCCAAAACCGCCGCCCACTTCTGGCGCGACTACCCGAATCATCTGTTCCGGCAAACCCATCAGCATACTGAGCAGGGTTTTGAGAATATGGGGGTTCTGGTTGCTGGTGTAGAGCGTCAGCGCGTTTTCGCCGATGCGCCATTCTGCCAGCGCCGTCCGCGTCTCCATCGGGTTCGACCCCAGGCGCTGATGCACGAATTTTTGCTCAACTACTACTTCGGCCTGGTCGAAAGCTTCCTTTATCTTGTCCGCCGGAGAGCCAAATTCCATAGGTACGCTCATATTGTTGGGATACTGGTCGTAAATCTGGACTGGCAACCCTTTTGCGGCTTGCTCTACATCTACAACGGCGGGTAATTCTTCGTACTCGACCTTGACCGCATCTACTGCGTCGCGGGCTGCGCCCCGGCTTTCGGCTACCACTGCCGCAACAATATCGCCTACATAACGCACTTTACCAGTTGAGATAGCGCGGTATTCTGGGCCGGGTACAACGGCTGGCACGACCAAAGCAATATCATCGCCCGTAATAACGGCACGCACGCCCTTCATGGCTTTGGCGGCACTGGTGTCAATGCTTTTGATATTGGCATGGGCATAGGGAGAGCGCACAAACATCATATGGCAAAGGCCAGTCGGCTGAAAATCATCAGTATAACTGGCATGCCCGGTTATCAAGCGGGGGTCTTCGCGGCGCTTGATACGTGCGCCTACAAAAGATCCAACAACTGCCATGATGGAACCTCCTAATTCTACTTCTTTGTATATTTTTCAGGCAACAGTAAAAGAAAGAGCTTACTGTTGATTAGTCAGCCGAGGCACCAACGGCTTCCGGCTTGGCGGCACTAGCTCCACCCATTGCTTTGGCGGCGTTTTGTACCGCTTTAACAATATTCTGGTAGCCGGTGCAGCGACACAGATTGCCCTCGATGCCCTTCCGAATTTCCTGGTCGGATGGGTCGCTATTGCGCTGCAAAAGCTGGTACGAGGCCATAATCATGCCGGGAGTACAGAAACCGCACTGCAAGCCGTGTTCTTCCCAGAAGCCGTTTTGAATGGCGTGCAATTCTTCGCCCTTTGCCAGCCCTTCAATCGTCATTACTTCCGCGCCATTCATCTGCACGGCGAAAGCGGTACAGCTTTTGAGGCTTTTGCCATCTACGATTACCGTACACGCTCCGCACTGGCTGGTATCGCAGCCAATATGCGTCCCGGTTAGGCCCAGGTCATCGCGCAGAAAATGAACCATTAAAGTACGCGGCTCAACATCACGCTCATAAGTTGTGCCGTTCACTTTTAGTGTTATCGTCCGTTTCAAAGTTTCCGCTCCCCTCTTTGGTTAAGCCTCTTCCCACTTCTACTCCGAAATGAGAAATAGTCAGAGGCACTTTGAATAATCGAAAAAGCTTATTCAATTGCTAATACTGCTAATTTTAGTGAAGAACGCTCCCGAAATGGAGCAGCTAAGTTTACAGCTCAGGTAATTAGTAAATTTATTCGCGACACATCAATTTAAGCTTTTACACTTGAATTTGGTACGTCGGTGTAGTCTGCCCTGAAATGAATTCCGGGCTAAACAACTCAAGTGGATTGAAATCCACTAATTACCGTATTGTATCCAGTGGTTTTCAAACCACTTTGGCTACGTAGCCCGGAATTCATTCCAGGGCGGACTTGCTAAAGCCACCAACTCCGAGCTTAACCACGTAGCTTGATAGCTACAGAGCAAGGTTTCTCCGCTCAACTTTCCTCAAGAAGGCTGTGCTTGTGTTGCCTGACCTTCGGGTTGTTGTTCGGTTTCGCCTTCGGGTTTATCGGTGGCGGCATCGCTCTCGCCGTCTTCCTGTACCTTAAGTTGTTTTTCCATAGCCTTGAAGAAGTTACCAGCCATCATTTTGGCGACTGGTTGGAGCATTCTCGCTCCAATGCCCGCCAGCGTGCCACCGACATTGGCAGTGCCTTTGTAGTTTACTACGGTTTTTAGCTTGTCGCCTTCGCCTTCTTCGGACAAATCGAAAATGCCTTCGCCGCTCAAGAAGCCCTGACCGCCTGCGCCTTCTACTTTCAAAATGTAATGGGTTGGCTCTTGCATATCGGCCATGCTGATTTTGCCGTTGTAAACTCCCTTAATTGAGGCCACCCCAATTTTCATGGTTACTTCGTATTCGTTATCGCCTACCTGATCAAAGCGTTCACAGCCCGGCAACGCTGCTTGTAGCGCCGTTTTGTCCATCAAAAGTTTCCAGACCTTATCCTGGGAAGCCTTGAACTTGTAGTCGCCGTTAACTTCCATTCTTTTCTTTCCCTCGTCTTTTAGGCCGCGTCTAACTCTTGCGCCTTTGTTTCAACTTCACCCAATATCCACTCGACACCCTCTTTGAGTTTGTCTTCAGCACTTTTCAGTATTGCGTTGAAAATAGGGTTGCCTGCGTCAACATCCAGCGTGTACTTTAACAACGTTTTGGTGCCTTCCGGCAAAGTTTCGCCTTCTGCCGCTACTGCATCGGTTAGCTGGAAACGACCTTTGGCGCTTTTAATGAGCTTATTTTTTACTTCAAAATTGCAGCTATTGGGCGGCTCAAGTTCGCTGAACTCAAGCTGCATTTCCTGCGTCCCTTTAATCGGCCCAATCTCGACGTTTACGACCATATCGTAGAGATTTTCGCCAACTTCCTCATATTTTTCCATCTGCTCGATGCTGGCTTTCCAGGCTTCTACATTAAACAATGCCGCCCAGACCTGCTCTTTATCATTCGGTGAGGGAATACTCCCGGTCAGTTCCATCAAACAATCCTTTTATAATTTTTTATATTTTGGAAAAAATTTCCCAAAATATAAAAAGTTTTTATTCATCACTTTGAATACCATACGGCGGAAAGCGAAAGGCCATTTCGCGAGTGAACAGGCCACCGTGTCCCCAGCGCGCTACATCGCGGCGAGTGAGTTTTATTCCGGCAAAAAGTTGCGCCATAAACAAATCGCCCAGCGTAGTTTTTGAGAACATGCCGCACGAGGCCAGTCCGAAAATCGCCGTTTCACCCCAGTAAGCCAGCCAGAACAGCGTACCCGGATGGGCCGGAGCGCCGTGCTTTTCCATTACTACGCCCAAATCGTCCAGCGTGGCAAAAATCGGGTCGAGCGGGTCAGAGGAATGACCACCAACATGCAAGATCAGGCCAGCGCCGCGCTGCTTGAATTGCTCAAACTTCGCGCTCAAATCTGCCGGGTCGTCCTGCGCTATTTCAATGCCCAATAGCTCTACCCCGAACCAGGCCATTTTTTTTGCTACCGCTTCGGCAAAACGCGCCCGCGCCTTTGGCTGAAGCCGTTCCCGCGCTATCACGCCAACTTTCATCGGGCGGAAGGGCAGCACATCTACCACCGGGCCTTGCTCCTGCTCGACCAGCGCTTTTACTTCGGCTAATTGCGAGAGCGGGTAGACCAACGGTATAACCTTCGCCCCGGTCACTTCTGTTCCAGCTACCACCGCCTGTCCATCGTAGAGCGTAAAAACCGCTACTCCCTCAATCTCGTTGATTTGTTCCATTCGGGCCAAATCAATTTTAAGGACACCACGTTGTCGCGCTACTAAATTTACCCGGCTTTCCACCGGCGGGCGCATTTCCAACCCTGGCCCGGCTATGAGGGCGGCTAACCGTTGTCCGGCTTCATCCTCACTAACCTCGCCTTCTTCCATTTCGATCAGGTGGAGCGCAAAATTAGCCGGAGCATGAGTCGCCAAGGAGTGAATTTTCTCGAGTATTTCCGTCCGATTTTCGGGGCGTAATAACTCACCTTTGCGGAATAAATAGCCGGTGCCGCGCTCGAAATCTGGCGTATTATTCGCCACTACTCGGTTCAGTAGACGCGGCAAGGCAGCCTCAAAATTTCCGCCTTTAAAAGGTTCAACCAGCAGCCCGTAAGCCCTCACTCTATCACCGTATTTCTAGCCTCTATTGTTAAAGAAAAGACCAGCGCGTGTATTGTTTCTGGTTTTAAGTTCGCCTGTCGCCTGTCGTTCGGCACACCATGAAGCAGTTGTTTAGATGAAGCCTGAAATCTAGCAAATTCCCAATCACTTTTGATTTGAAAGTAGGAGGATTCTAGCAGCAATCTTTTAATTTGTAAAGCCACAAGGCAATCAGGACGATTTGTGACCGAATTGTTAGCTATAAATTTATATTAGCATCTTTTCAATCCTGACTACCAAAGTTGCCTTACCAAACTACTGACTAATCTTCTCATCGGCCGGGTATCCTCTGGGTGCCAATTAATCACGCTCTGATTATGCACTCCCAACAACCGACCAATCGCTCGAAAAGAAGTCCCTTCTAAATAGAGTTGCAAAGCCCTGGTTTTAAGCTCCGGGTCATAGCCGAGTGGTTAAGGCTGGGGCGTAAAATAGCCTTGACACGGCTGACTGCGATAGCGCTGAGTGCCAGTGCGATTGCGACCTAATTTGATAACATACAAGTTTTGTTCACACAAAGGGCAAGCCGGATTACTCATACTTTTCTCCTTTTTGCCCTCATTATATCATTGCTCTGTTAAATTAGGCACTCCCCAATTTACTTGTAGCTTGACTAGCCATATTAATTAGTATATACTATGCGAGGTTGAGGCTGGGTTGTAGCAGACCAAGTTTGATGTTAGAGATAATTTATCTAACAATTCTTTTAATTAGACCGCGTAGCTCAGTTGGTAGAGCAACTGACTTTTAATCAGTGGGTCCCGGGTTCGAATCCCGGCGCGGTCATCGTCATCAAACCCCATTTTAATTTAATACTAGAGATTGGTTAAGAACTGATTTCAGGGCAGTTGCGGGCGCTTTAATCGCCAACAGTTGACTGCTACCAGATTAAGGTTATTTTAACGGCATCAGCATAAATTTGGCGAAATTAGGCAGGAAATAGCAACAAATAGCAGGGTTTAGAGTTGTAGAAGGGTAAAATTTCTGTTTCGATATTGGTGGGTCTTTTTTTGTAATTGAACCACCAGTAGTAGAACAGAAATGCTACCAATGAACTACATCTTACTCGAACTCGATGATGCTGTACCTACCTGGACTATACCGCTTCAAACACCCCTAACGTAGCACTTTCCTGTGCTGTCGTGCGGCTCTACCTTTGATGAGTGGGCGCGGCTGGGGTCGTATTATCAATATGTCTACCCCTGGCTGCTTACGATGGGGGTGGGCCAGGCGCTGCCGCTTACGCCGCTTCTAAAAGCTGCCGTGCTGACTTTTACCAAAGGTCTGGCTAAAGAAGCGGCCAGCCAGGGAATTACGGTTAATTGCCTCGCGCCGGGTCTGATTAATACGGCATTTCACGATGTGCATACCGCGCCACCCGCCCGCCAGAATATGATTACTAACACGCCTCTGGCGCGTGAAGGACAGCCGCTGGATGTGGCTGGCCCGGTGCTATTTCTGGTTTCGGAACTGGCGGCTTTTATTACCGGCGAAACGATTAACATTAACAGTGGTCAACGCATGAACTAATTCGGTTCTGTGAATAGTACCAAACCAACTTTAAAGAAGCATTTGAATCGCTGGCCCTGAGTCTCATCAGGGCCAATTTACTATATAGGGTAAGGTAGGCGGCCAGCGCGGTAGTGATTTGCATCAGCCCGTTTCTGTCCACCCGCCGGGTAGCCGGGAGAGTATTACTACTCCCCAGCCCCCTAAGAACTGCCCGTGCTGGTTTCCCAGCAAGCAGCTCAAGCCTTTCTAAAGCACTCGTAACTGGTAGCACCTGGCTTCTTTACTGTCATTGCGGTAATATGCAGCTGTCTATGGCAATTCGGGTGCAACAATACCAGCTACCATTCGATTACCGAAGGTGCCTCGTCAGCGCAGGAACTCGCTCAAGAAAATGGGCTAAATAAGGGGTAGCCGCCCCGACCAGTTTAGCCTGGTCGTCCCATTGCCGCAATTTCACAGCATCGGTGGCGTAAGGTTGCTCGATAAAATCGTGGGCTTCGGCTTCGGAGAAAACGCCACCTTGCAACTCAAGCGTCCTTTTCGAGATAGGCGAAAGCGCGTCCCAGTAACTTTTGTCAACCAGACACAGGTAGCGTTTGGCGGCAACGTGTAGGCGGATAGGTTCGGTTACTTCCGGGCCAAAATTCTTGCTCAAAAATTGTGCGCCCAGGTTTTCGTGGGTATCATCTAGCCCCCGCTCGTGCGCATCTTCGCCAAAACTATGTACCAAATGGCCCAGGTCGTGCAGAAGGCAGGCGGTAATTAAAGCGTCGCTCTCCCCGGCGGCTTCCGCAAAAGTGGCGCATTGCAGACCGTGCTGTAGCTGGCTGACCCGTTCACCGCTATAATTCAGCGCTCCGCCCAGCGAATACAACCGTTCGATTTCTTCAACAATGTTCGCGCTCATCTGGCTCTCCCTCAACTTATTTTGATTTCAGACTAGCGCAGTCAGCGAAAGGTCTAATAATTCTAACTGAGTACAGCGCGGCAAACCCATACATTGTCCGGCTTTATCTATTAGAAAAACGTCCAGACCCAACGGATAATTTTGGCGGGTAGCCTGAATTAGCTCAAGTTCGGCCTTATCCAGACCAGCCACCTGAACCTGGCAACTGTCCACAATTCCCGGCCCAGCCAGTTTAAGACTAAGCCCGGCGCTTGATGAGGCTAAAGCTTCGGGCTGGTTGGCTTCGACTAAACTTTCGACACAATAAAGCACGGTGGCACTGGCCTCTGGCTCTAGCAAACTACCCATGTTCAGGTCGGTCAGCAAGCCGCCGCTTGTGCCATCGCAAAAAAGCGCAAAATCGGCTTTATCCGCTCTTGCCAGCACCGCGCCGCTCCGTTCAGCTAACCACCGTACTACCGGGGCGGTTTTATCCATCCAGCGTCCGTTAGCCGCCACCGCGAAACTCATCTCGCTATCGAGCAGGGTGAGTAGCACACCCAGCGCGTACAAATTGACCGAAACCTCTTTCTGAAGGTCGCCAGAAAAATAAAGGGGCGCTTCGCCCAGAAAGCCAGGAAAGCCGAGCTTGCGTAATTTGCCGGGCCGGGCGGCGCTATCCACTAGATAGCGAAAAGTGGTGGTACTGGATAATATGACTTTGTAGGTATTCATTTTTGGTTACTTTCTTTGCCAGACAAGACCTAAAAACCATTGCCAAAATAAAACTGACCTAATTTTACCCAACAAAACTTATAAAGTGATTAACAAGATGTTAAATTCTTGGCATCAAAACGGGTTTCTCTTAAGAGCCTATCTCAGTAGGGGTTTGATGAATCAAACCCCTACTGAGATAGGCTCTTAACTAGTCTTTAACTTTGTTGATAATCTATAGTTAGCGGCTGGCCCAAAGCATACCCCGTCGCATAATTTCTCGCGCTTCTGCCACCTCAAAGTCTTTGGCGACGTGGCCCAGCGATGAGTAAAACACCCGGCCCTGACCCCAACGGCGCTTCCAAGCTACTGGCATAACCGTACCTTCTGCCCAGTAGACATGGTCGCCATTGAAACAAGTAGTAGCTAAAATTTCGTTGGACGGATCAACGTGCATATAGTATTGTTCCGAGTGCATCGAAAAATCTTGCAACCCCGCCACAATCGGGTCGGTGGGCTTTGTTATATTCACTCGGTAATCAATTATGCCATCGGGATGAGCTACCCACTGTCCACCGACCATAAACTGATATTCAACGTTGTTGCGAAAGGAGTCGCCCATGCCGCCGTGCCAACCCGCGATGCCGCAGCCGTTTTTGACCGCTTCCAATAAACCTTTTTCTTGTTCGCGGCTGATTGTCCCCATCGTCCAGACCGGGACTATTAAATCAAACGAACTCATAACCGTCTGGTTCTGGTAAATCTCCAGTTTGTCGGAAATTTCAACCGCAAAACCTTCTTTTTCCAGTAGCGGCGCGAAAAGCTCAACGCCCTTTTTCGGTTCGTGGCCTTCCCAACCACCCCAAACAAACAAAGCTTTCTTCATTTTTTTAGTTTCCTTTAAACTGATAATTCTTGGCGTTCTTTGCGTCCTGGCGGTTCATCCTTAAAATAGCTGCGTAATTACAACTATTTCTCAAAATCCAGCCAAACGCTGCCTTTTTGCGAACTTTCCACTACTTTCGTTATAAACTGAAGGCCGCGCCGCCCGTCGTAAACATTCGGGTAGCCGCCCTGCAAAGGCTGGCCCGCTTTGGCCCGGCGAATATCGGCGATTGCCATGCGATATATATTGGCGAAACCTTCCAAAAAACCTTCGGGATGTCCGGCAGGAATGCGGGTAAAGGCGTTGGACGCGGCGCTCATGTAGGGTTGAGCGGTGCGTAATAGCTGGGCGGGTTGCCCCGGTTGCCTTAAAATTAAGGTGTTTGGCTCCATCTGCCGCCATTCCAGCCCGGCCTTAGTGCCGTAAATTCGGATGGTCAGGGCGTTTTCTTCGCCCGCCGCGATTTGAGAACAAGTCAGTAAACCTTTGCCGCCGTTTTCCAGCCGCAAAAGAATATTGGCATCGTCCTCCAAAGCCCGGCCCTCGACAAAAATGGTTAAATCGGCGCATAAAGAACGAATCTTCAAGCCAGTAATAAATTCGAGCAAGTTTTCAGCGTGCGTGCCAATATCGCCCACGCAGCCCGAAATACCCGACCGGGTCGGGTCGGTGCGCCATTCGGCCTGTTTATTGCCCTTTTGCTCCTGCGGCTCCATTAACCAATCCTGAATATACTCGACCAGCACTTTACGAATGTCGCCCAAGACTCCCTGCTGCACCATATGACGAGCCTGCCGGATTATGGGATAGCCGGTATAGTTATGGGTCAGGGCAAAAACCACCTGACGCTCTTCCACCAGTTTAACCAGCGCCTCGGCTTCTTGCAGATTAAAGGTCATAGGTTTATCGCAGACTACCGCAATATTTTGTTCGAGAAAAGCTTTTACAACTGGAAAATGCAGATGGTTGGGGGTAGCCACAATCACAAAATCAATTCCATCCGCTCGACCCGCTTCGGCCTGGGCCATTTCCTGATAACTGGTATACGAGCGTTCCAAAAGCCAGGCATCGGCAGATTGTTGGGCTTTTGCGGGGTCGGAAGATAATGCTCCGGCAATTATCTGAGCCTGCCCATCCAGTTCGGCGGCAATTCGGTGTACCTTCCCAATAAATGAACCAACCCCGCCGCCCACCATTCCGGCCCGCAATTTTCCCGAAGATTTTTCTTGCATAATATAGCCTCCACGTCCTAAACCAGACCCAATATTTTTCGGTTGGTAGCTTCGTCGGCCTGTCCTCCGGCAAAATCGTCAAAAGCGTGGGTAGGCGGCTCAATGAGCATTTGTTTGATGAAAACCGCTCCTTCCCGCGCACCCTGAACCGAGTCTTTGAGGCAATCTTCCCATTCCAAGACAGCCCAGCCCGTATAGCCGTTTTGGGTAAGTTTAGAGAAGACCTTTTTAAAATCTACCTGTCCATCGCCCAGACTGCGGAAGCGACCGGGACGGTCAGCCCAATCTTGATAACCACCGTAAACGCCAGAACGCGGCGAGGGATTAAACTCGGCATCTTTTACGTGAAAAGCCTTGATATAGTCTTTGTAGTAATCCAGATAGCCCACGTAATCCAGTTGCTGCAAGACAAAGTGGGAAGGGTCGAACAAAATCTTCACCCGCGCATGGCTGCCGGTAGCTTCCAAAAAACGCTCAAAAGTAACGCCATCGTGCAAATCTTCGCCCGGATGAATTTCGTAAGCCAGGTCAATGCCGTAATCCTCGGCGGCGTTCAAAATAGGCTGCCAACGCCGGGCCAGTTCTTTAAAGCCCAGTTCGACTAACCCAGGTGGTCGTTGCGGCCAGGGATAAAAAGTATGCCAGAGCAACGCGCCGGAGAAAGTCGGTACAACGCTCACACCCAGATTGCGGGCGGCTTTAATCACTTTAATCATTTCACCAACCGCCCATTCGGTACGGGCTTTTGGATTGCCGTGTAAATTTTTAGGGGCAAAAGCGTCAAACATAACATCGAAAGCCGGGTGAACCGCGACCAGTTGGCCCTGCAAGTGCGATGCTAGTTCGGTTATAGCGAGGCCGTTGGTGCGACCTTTGATTTCGTCACAGTAAGGTTTCGATTCGGCAGCTTTATCCAGATCCATAAAGCGACTATCGCCTGCTGGCAATTGCACCCCGATAAAACCCAGCGAACCCGCCCAGGCGGTAATATTTTCAAGGGTATTGAAAGGGGCTTCGTCACGGGCAAACTGAGCCAGAAACAAGGCCGGGCCTTTGATTTGAGCCATGTTTACTACTCCTCTCCGTTGTAGAAGTCTTATAAGTTTTGAAAACAAAGCTGATACCGTTCTATTAAAGACCAATATTGGTAGATTGTCTAGTGTTTCCTACCCATGTTTAAGCCAAGCAGATAATTGATTGCAAAATAAAACACCCGTAAAATTACGGTTGTAAAAAAAGTTGTTTTCTAGTATATTACACAAATCGGAATACATCATAATTAGTAGAAAGCATTATAAATAAGGATGGAAAACTCGCTGTACTATGGCGACAATATTGATGTTTTAAGAAAGCACATCAAGGATGAAACCATAGACCTTTGTTATATTGATCCACCATTCAACAGTAAACGAAACTATAACCAGATATACAATAATATCGGTAAGGAAGATCGCGCCCAAGCCCAGGCTTTCACGGATACGTGGCTATGGGATGAGCGGGCATCTGAGAGTTTTACAGAAATCCTTGCCAATGAAAAAAGTAGTTTCACTTCCGCAACAGTTGATTTGATTAAAGGATTGGAGAAAGTACTGAAGCGCGGTAGCTTACTTGCATATCTTGTCAGTATGACGCTCCGACTTACTGAAATTCACCGGGTTTTAAAACCAACTGGAAGCTTTTATCTGCATTGCGATCCTACCGCAAGCCACTATCTCAAGCTTTTGCTTGACGCTATTTTTGTCGTTAATGGTGGTGATTTTCAAAATGAATTAATATGGAGTTACAAGTCAGGCGGAGCATCTAAAAAAAGATTCGCTCGCAAGCACGATGTTATATTTTTCTACACTAAGAGCAATAAATGGAATTTCTACCCTCAAAAAGAAAAGTCGTACATGATGCACAAATACGGCTTCAAGAAAAGCGACTTCCAAATTGATACTGAAACCGGGCTTCAATATTCAATGGTATATGCGCGGGATGTATTGGAGATACCCTCGGTAGGTTCTGATACGGCAGAACGAATGGGGTATCCAACGCAGAAACCAGAAGTCCTTTTGCAAAGGATAATAGCAGCCTCAACCGTTGAAGGTGACGTTGTTTTAGATGCTTATTGTGGTTGCGGAACCACGATAGTTGTCGCCGAGCGCTTAAAGCGTAATTGGGTAGGCATTGATATTACTTATCAAAGTATTGCTTTGATACTGCGCCGTCTTGAGGGCGAACTTGGTAAAGAAGTAATAACTCGCATTAGCTTAAACGGCATTCCCAAAGATATGGAATCCGTCCATGCGCTTTCGCAAAAGAAAGATGACCGACTACGCAAAGAATTTGAAAAATGGGCGGTTCTGACGTACACGAATAACCGCGCCATCATCAATGATAAGAAAGGGGCTGATGCGGGAATTGACGGTGTTGCGTGGTTTTTAACCAGCAAAGATGATAATGCCAAAATTGTGTTTCAGGCTAAATCCGGTAAAGTTGAGCGCGGCGATATTGCCAAGCTTAACAGCGATAGATTGCGAGAAGGAGCTGAAATGGCGGTTTTGCTTACGCTACAAGCCCCTACCCAGCCAATGAGAGATGAAGCGAATAAGATAGGTTCTTATGAACATCCTTTGATGCAGAGAAAATATCCTCGCGTTCAAATAGTAACGATTGCTGAAATAGTTGAACAAAATAAACGCATGGAAATGCCAATGAGCCTTGAGGTTCTTAGAAAAGCGCAAGCTGCAACTACTGATTCTGCACAAATCGAAATGTTTCCTGACGAATAAAATTCCATGTGACAAACAATTAGTCTTATTAGTTTTGATTATGGTTGAAAATAACGCTTTTCAACCATAATATGTTATAATAATAGAAAAGAGAAACTTCAAATATTTTTGAAGTAGCGAAGTGACAGAAAAAAGTAGAATAGGAGAAGAAATAGAAAGATGGCAAGAAGGAGTTCTAAAGGAAAATGCCAGGCTTGTCAGGGTGAATTTAGCAAGGCTGGCATGACTAAACATCTGGCGAATTGTCCGGCTCTCAAGGCTGAGAATGCCAATGGAGAACAGGCGAGTGTAGGGAAGCAAAAAGTCCAGCCAGCCAGATTATTTCATCTGCTAGTGGAAGGTCGCGGTGCTACGATGTACTGGCTGCATCTGGAAATGTCGGTAGATGCGACCCTGACTCAACTGGATAGTTTTCTCAGTGACCAGTGGCTGGAATGTTGCGGTCACTTAAGCGCATTTGAGATTAACGGTCAGTCCTACGCCAGCAGCGTAAACAGGGAATGGGGAATGGATGATAAGAGTATGCGGAGTGTCAAGTTGGGTAAAGTTCTCAGTATCGGACAGCAATTTGGGCATGAATACGATTTTGGCACTACGACTGAACTAAACCTAAAAGTGCTAGGTGAGCGGGTAGGGATGGCGACGAAGAGCCAGCCAGTGCGACTTCTGGCCCAGAATGACCCACCTGAAATTCCCTGTAGTAAGTGTGGCAAATTAGCAACTCAGCTTTGTACCGAGTGTCTCTACGAAGACCAAGACGAAGCAGCTGGTTGGCTATGCGACGACTGTGTCGAACAGCACGAATGCGATGAAGAGATGCTTCTGCCAGTAGTAAATTCCCCCCGCGTGGGGATGTGTGGATATACCGGTTAGGGCATAGCCAGGCCCGGTTTTGAGCATTCTTAAATTTCTTCGAGCTTCTTCGAGCTAATTTACAGGACTAAGGAGTAGCATGAGCCAGCCAGAACTATCCGAACCACATGACCCGCGCCTCGTGACAATTAATGGTAGTCAAATTATATTAGATTTGACAGAGGAAGAAGTGGAATTAAATTCGGCTAAAATCTTTGAGGGCAATATAGCTAGAACCGACTCGACCAATTCAGCTGGTTTGACTACTAGAGCCGTTCGGTTGAGCAGCACTGAACTGGAACGAATTACCAATACTTTGCTGAAAAATGTTGGCGAAAGCAGCCGACGAATCTATCAGGGTGATGCTTACCAGTTCTTTCGCTGGTTGGTAGAGCATAATTTTAATCTGGGTGCGATAGGCTACGAGGAATTGAGCGAATACCGGGCCTGGCTGGAAGGGCGCTACCAGAAACCAACCGCCGCTCGTAAACTGGTGGTAATGCGCCGTCTGCTCGAAATAGCTGTCCTGCTCAAATTGAGGGCGGATAATCCGGCTGTCCAGCTTAAAAGCTTTGGCCCTGGCAATAATGAAACTACTCACCGCGCTTTGACCAAAGAAGAGGCCACCGCGCTACTGGGGACAATTGACCACGCTACTGCCAAAGGCAAACGGGATTATGCCTTGCTTTTGCTGCTCCTGCGAACTGGCATAAGACGGGCCGAAGCCGCTGGACTTGCAATTGGCGACCTTTCTACCGAGGGAGGACACTTTATTGCTACTATTCGTCACGGCAAAGGGAACAAACGCCGGGTGGTTAAATTACCGCCGGTGGTCAGAGAAGCCCTCGAAACTTATCTGGCAGCGACTAAACAACGCCAGGGCGGGCGCGAAGCTCCTTTGTTTGTGCGGTTCAGCAAAGGCGATAAACCCAAGAATAGCGGCCTGGATGGGCGCGATATTGAGCGGATTGTGGAAGGTTATGCCGCCGCCTGTGGGCTGGAGCGCCTTACTCCGCACGGTTTGCGGGCCAGCTTTGTTACATTGGCCCTCGAAAACGGGGCTAAACTTCAACAGGTGCAGTACGCGGTTGGTCACGCCGACCCGCGAACCACCGAGCGCTACCAGAAGCGGAAACTTAATCTGGACAACAACGCGGTTGATTACCTCGATTTAAGCTGAACGTTTTAAAAAACGAGACAAATCAGCCTGGATAAAACACAGGTGAATATTTAGAGTTATGTCAACTTAGCTCTGCCGCCAGCGCTGCTACGCTCAGTTTTTGCCCGGTAGCGCGGGCGATTTTTTCGGGCCATTCGATTTGAGCGCCGGGGGCGTAATAGTTTTCAGTGAGGAAGGCGAAAAGGGCAGCACGTGTAGCACTATTGAGTTGCCAGAATGAGCCGAAGCGCTGGCGGAGGGTGGCGTGGGTCTGGGCTGCCATCATCTCAGCTAGAATATAGTTCTGGCGGTAAATCGGGTGGGTGGTCGGGAAGGAACTGGCGGCCCAGCGTGGAGTCAGGTTCAGGGGAGTGAGCAGATAGCGCGCTTCGATTTCGGCGTTCAGGCGTGCCAGATCGCCGTCCAAATTAGAATAAGCCTCAATCTCGAAGCGGGCCTGGGCCATCAGGCTGCGGAAGCGCAAGACGCGCCGGGCCACGTTGTCACGGCGGTAGCGCTCTACTTCGGGCCGGGGTAAATTGCTGACCGCCATTAACCATTCGGTTTGCTGGGTAAAATAAGCCAGCGTTTCAGCCATACCTTCGTTGAACGGCCCCCACTCGCGCTTTAACATATAGGAGGGCTGGCGATTAAACGCGGCGTGTAATCCATGCCCGAACTCGTGGAACATGGTGCGATAATACAAATAGCCATCTTTGGGATTGCTCAAAATCCGAATATCGTCCGGGACGCGCAGGGTAAAGCACAGTCCACCAAAAGGAATATCCTGCACTTGCACTTGAATTGGCAGCTTTTCCGGCACAAGACCAAACAGCCGCAGAAACTGAAAAACCTGCGGCAATATTTGGGTATGAGGGAAAAGATAAGGCGGCAGGTGGGCGCGGCGGTCAGCCATAAAACTCAAGTCCCACACTTCGAGCTTATCTACTCCGGCTTCTTGCCGACTTTCTTCCAGAAAATTTCGATAGGTTGCCTCGGTCAGTTTTTCCAGCTCATCGAATAGCTTAAAAAGCTCGGTACGATTGAGTTGAATCAGCCCAAGATGCAAATCGGCGTAGGTGGCGTAACCCAGTCTTTGTGCTTCACTATTGCGGCGGCGCATTAGTTCGCGTACCAATGGTTCCAGTTGCTCGGCCAGAGGGCGTTGCGCCTGCTCGTAAACGGCACGGCGACGCTCACGGTCAGGACTACTCCGCAAAATATCCATAATATCGCTGCGACTGAGCTTTTGGTTGCCCAACGTGGGCTGATAGGTCAGCAGTTTCTCATTAATCTGGTTACGTAATTCATAAATGGCGGGGCTTTTGGAGACTTCGGCTTCCAGAAAGCTGCGCTGAAACAAAGTCAAGCGCCGCTTCAAAAGCGGGTCGGTGGCGCGGGGTAGCCAATCCAGCACAATAGATTGGTAGGAAGGTTCGCCTAGTAGGGAGGCAAAAGCAGCGTCAAAATGGTTCAAATCGCCGGTTGGCTTACCCACATACTTGTTGTAGGAAACCTCATTGTAAGCGACGGCCATGTTTTCCAGCTTTTGTTCGAGGTTGTCAAGCCAGGCCCGTAACTGCGTTTCGTTCCGAACAGGCGGGGCAGGAACAGGTTTAGCAAAATAGGCGAACGGGCCTGACATACAATACCTTACTGCGAAGTGATGAGTGATGAGTAATGAGTGATGAGTAAATTTACGATTTACGCACCCAGAGGGTACCCGCGATTTACGATTTACGATTTACGATTTACGATTTACGATTTCGGCGAGAAGGAACGATTGAGGGGGGCTAGAATTTCGTTCCTCGTTCCTCGTTCCTCGTTCCTCCGTCCTCGTTTCTCCGTCCTACCCCCCGATTTGGGACATGGTTTTTTTGGTACGCTTGAAGGCGACACCATCGTTGATATGATGCTTCATTTCTTTTTTCCAAACGGCCCGGCGGATAGCTTCTGCTACTACCTCGTCGCTCGAACCGCTACGCAGTACTGCTTTCAGGTCGGTTTCGATATGGGCAAACAGACAGGTACGCAGCGCGCCCTCGGCAGTAATCCGAATACGGTCGCAGGCCGCGCAGAAAGGGTGGCTAACCGGGTTGATAAAGCCCATCTCGCCAATACCATCGGCAAAGCGGTATCGGGTAGCGGTATCGGACGGGTCGGCCCGTTCCACTGGCACGAGCGGCATCACTTCGCGAGAAATAATATCGCGCAACTCATCGCCCGTTAACAAATTTTCGCGCTCCCAAATCTGGTCGGCATCGAGCGGCATAAATTCGATGAAGCGAACTATGTAAGGCTTGCGGCGGGCCAGGTGTCCAAAGGCGGCGGCTTCACTCTCGGTAAAATCGCGCATAGCCACCGCATTAATCTTGATGGGCGAAATTTGCGGATATTTTTCGAGTTCTTCCAGTCCTTCCAACACCTTGTGCAAGGCATCGCGACGGGTCATTTCGGCAAAGCGTTCGCGCATCAGGCTATCAATGCTCACGTTAATGCGGCTCAGGCCCGCTTCCGCCAGTGGTTTTGCCAAATCTTTTAAAAGTACGCCATTGGTGGTCAAGCTCAAACCTTTGAGACCTTCGATTTTGTGTAGGCGTTCAACCAGCTTGACTATATCACGGCGCACCAGCGGTTCACCCCCGGTCAACCGCACCTGCTGTACTCCCATGCCGACCAAAATTTTGGTCAGGCGCTCGATTTCTTCAAAGCTCAAAATCTGGTCGCGTTTAAGCCATTCCAATCCTTCGGCAGGCATACAATAGACACAGCGAAAATTACATTTATCGGTCACGCTAATACGTACATTTTTAATGTGCCGCCCAAACGAATCAACCAATAACCCGGCGGCTTCCTCCGGCGAATAGGGCCGAAATTCTTCTTCTAGCTGGTCAAAATCAAAGCCATCTTCGCCGTCATTATGGGATTTACTTACTTTTCCATCGCGTTCACTCATTGATTTTAATAATCCTTTTTGAAAACTAATTCTTCTAATTTTAAGCCTCGATTCTATCACGCGCCACCAGTGCTGTAAAGCGACGACGCTTGCCAGGGTGAGTGTCAATTTTTTGCACCAGGGTCAAGCCAACCCGGACGTGAACGTCCGGGTTTTGCTGCCGGGCAGGGCGGTTGTAAAGTTCCAAATTCGTAAGACATTACTCCGCCAATGGATTTGCCTTGACCTCAAAAATCGAGGGCGCAGCCCCCGCCTACACTGGGTAAACTGACTTTGCAACCGCCCTGCTTTGACTTATACTTGCGGGGATATGACTAAATAGAATATGAAAGGAAGTAAAAAGCAGTAATGACCAAAACTAAAGTGAGGGTTGGCATAATTGGATGTGGGTTCATAAGTGGAGTTTACCTGGAAGCGCCCCAAAAGTTTGATATTCTTGAAATTGTAGCGGTTGCCGATATTGATATGGCGCGAGCCAAAGCTCAGGCCGAAAAATACAACGTGCCAAAGGCGTGTAGCGTTGAAGAATTGCTGGCAGATGCTTCGATTGATATAGTAATAAATTTGACCATTCCACAGGTTCACGCTAAAGTAAGTTTGGCGGTGCTGGAAAGCGGTAAATCAATCTACAGCGAAAAACCGTTGGCGACAACTCGTGAAGATGCCGCCCGAATTCTAAAACTGGCCCGCGACAAGGGACTACGGGTAGGCTGTGCGCCTGATACTTTCCTGGGCGCGGGGCTACAGACTTGCCGCAAGCTGATTGACGATGGCTGGATTGGGCAACCCCTGGCAGCCAGCGCCTTTACGCTGGGGGCTGGCCCGGATAAATGGCATCCCGACCCGGATTTTTTCTTTCAACCGGGAGCAGGCCCGCTTTTCGATATGGGGCCGTATTATCTAACCGCTCTGGTGAGTTTGCTCGGCCCTATCCGGCGCGTTAGTGGCTCGGCGCAGGCGGTCAGAACCGAAAGAACTATTATGAGTCAACCAAAATTCGGCACGGTGCTTAAAGTCAATACCCCTACTCATGTGGCAGGGGTGCTGGATTTTGAAGACGGGCTGGTCGCTACCTTGACTACCAGTTTTGATGCGTGGTATCACGGTTCGCCACCAATTGAAATTTACGGCACAGAAGGTACTTTGACGCTACCCGACCCCAATACTTTTGGCGGGCCAGTAAAGCTGCGCCGGGCCAAAGCCGATAGCTGGAGCGAAATTCCTTTGACCCATAATTATGCTACCAATAGCCGGGGGTTGGGGGTAGCTGATATGGCTTACGCTTTACAATCCAATCGTCCGCACCGGGCCAACGGCGATTTGGCCTATCACGTGCTGGATACCATGCAATCAATTCTTGATTCTTCAACTGAAGAAAGGCATATTCAGCTAAAGAGCGAGTGCCGCCGCCCCGACCCGCTTCCGCTTGGCTTGCCGTTGGGCGTGCTGGACTGAGAAGCATCACTAACCTGACTTTAGTAGTAGCGATTTGCCCAATTGGGCGAATCGCTACTACTTTCACTTTCACACT